>JBMTER010000199.1:0-3044 GCA_049433345.1 Gaiellales bacterium
CCCACGGCGAGCTGACGGACGCCGAGGCGGCCGCCGCGCAGGCCCGCGTCCAGCCGGGCCGCGTCGCCGTGCGCTACTTCGAGCAGCTCGAGTACGGGCCCTAGCCGACCGCCTCGGCGAGGGCGGCGAGCACGTCCGCGACGTCCGCGTCCGTCATCGCCGGATAGACCGGCAGGGCGAGACCACGGGCCTCGACGTCCTCCGCCACCGGCGCCGACTGGCCCAGGTGGGCGAGGCTGCCGATCCGGGTCATCGCGTACGAGAGGATGCCGGCGCCGATCCCGCCCTCGCGCAGGCCCGCGACGATGCGGTCGCGATCATCGGCGGAGGGGGCGAGGCAGCCGAAGGTCTGCTCGTTGACCCGCGCGCCGGCCGGATGCGCCTGGTAGGCGAGGCCGAGCCCGGGCAGGGCGTCGCGGTAGGCGTCGCAGATCCGACGCCGGCGCTCGATCATCGCGTCGAGCCGATCGAGCTGCACGAGGCCGATCGCCGCCTGCATCTCCGTCAGACGCTCGTTGGGGCCGGCGAGCGCGAAGTCGCCGACGCCGCGCTGGCCGTGATTGCGGAGAACCCGCAACTGGTCGGCGAGGCCGTCGTCGTCCGTCAGGCAGGCACCGCCCTCTCCCGTCGTGACCACCTTGCGCGGATGGAACGACAGGCACGAGACCTCGCCGAAGGAGCCGCAGGGGCGACCGTCGAGCGTGGAGCCGATCGCGCAGGCGGCGTCCTCGACGACCGCCAGGTCCCCGAGCGCGTCGGCGATCGCCGCGTGGTCGGCCGGCACCCCGAACTGGTCGATGGCGATCGCGCACCGCGTCGCCTCGGAGCGGGCGGCGGCGAGCGTCGCGGCCGTGCCGTTCCAGGTGGCGGGGTCGACGTCGACGAGTCGCGGCGTGGCCCCGACCCAGGCCGCCATGTGCGCCGGGCTCGGCCAGGACAGCGCGGGCACGAGCACCTCGCCCGCGTCGACGCCAAGGGCGCGCAGGGCGAGTTCGAGGGCGGCGGTGCCGTTGGCGACGCAGACCGCGTACCGGCGGCCGCAGCGCTCGGCGAGTCCCCGCTCGAACGCCTCGACGAGGCGACCCGAGACGAGCATGCCGCTCTGCAGCACCTCGGCGACCGCCGCGGACTCCTCCGGGCCGAGTTCGGGCCGGGCGATCGGGATGCGGATCGTCACGGGCGGAGGATACCCCGCGCCCCCGGGTCGCCCGTCACGACGGGCCCGGCTCTGGCTCGGCCGTGTCGCCCGGCCCGGCGGAGCCGCCGCGGTTGCGCAGGCCTCGGAGGATGCCGCGTGCGCGGTCGCGCTCCGCGCGCGTCAGGAAGCCGACGGCGACGTAGCCGAGCGGGATCAGCGCCACGATGCCGATCCGCAGGACCAGCGGCCAGAAGCCGTGATCGGGGATCAGGAGCTGGCCGACGAGCAGCGCGGCGGCCAGGACGATCGGGATGCGCGCGATCCGCCCCCAGCGGTACGGCACGGGGAAGACGCGGTGCTCGCGCCACAGCATCAGCGCGAACATCGAGCCGTACGCGCCGACCAGGGCCCAGCCCGCCCCCGCGACCCCGTAGCGGGGCACGAGGATGACGAGGGCGACCACCTCGATCGCGGCCGCTGCCGCGACCACGACCCAGTTGAACTGGTTGGCCTTGCGCCGCCCGACGCCGATGGCGGCGATGAAGTAGCCGCCGTAGAGCGGCGCGGCGAGGGCGATCGGGGTGATCGCCGCCGCGGCGCCCCAGTACGGCTCGGTGGTGAGGAGGCGCAGGAACCACGGAGCCCAGAGGGCGAGCGCGACGGCGGCCCAGCCCATGAACGCGAGGTAGATCCCGAGCACCGCTGCGTAGGTGCGCCGCGCCTCCTCATCGTCCTTGATGGAGTACGCGAAGGCCGGCCAGGCGAGCTGGAAGGCGTTGACGAGCAGCAGCACACCCGTGCCGATGCGGAAGGCGGCGCCGAGCAGGCCGAGGGTGTCCGCGTCGGAGACGGCCAGCACCACCGGGCGGTTGATCAGGGTCACCGCCCACATCGCCGCGCCGGCGGGCATCAGCGGGATCCCGAACTTCAGCATCCGCCCGAGCAGTGGCCGGTCGAGGGCGAAGCCGAGCCAGGAGCGCTGCTCGACGAGCACCCCGAGATAGACGCCGAGCTGGCCCAGATACGCGCCGAGCAGAAGGCCGACCGGCCCCATCTCGAACTCGACGAGGAAGACGTAGGAGAGCGCCGCGGTCAGGACGAGGTTGACGATCGTGCGGATGCTGAACGCGACCGCCCGCTCCTGCACCCGGAAGAGCGCGCTCGTGAGCTCGTAGTTGACGGTCACGTAGACGCCGAGCGCGACCATCAGGACGAGGTCGGCACCGGCACCCGGCTGGGTGAAGACGCGCTCGCCGAGCCACTGGGCCGTGGCGGCGGTGATCAACGCCCACACGAGGGTCGTCGCCTGCAGCGTCCAGAACGCGGTGCGGAACGTGCGGCGGCGATGCGCGAGGTCGTCGTGGTCGAAGAAGAAGCGGAAGAACGCGTTGACGAGGCCGAGCCGCGCGACGATCGCCACGGCCAGCACGATCCTCAGCGCCAACTCCGCATCGCCGAACTGGGCCGGCGTCAGCTGGCGCGTGTAGAGGGGCAGCAGGACGATGCCGAGCAGCGTCGCCGCGATCGAGCCGGCGCCGTAGATCGCCGACTGCCGGCCGATCCGCGCCAGGTTGCGCGCGACGCTCATCTGGTCGGCGGCCTCATCTCACGGTCATGGTGCCACGCCCCCGGCGCGGCACGGCCGTCAGTCGTCGTCGTCGTGCTTCTTGCCCTTGTCGGCCTTCGCCTCGGACTGCTTGTCCGGCTTGGCCGCGACCGGCTGCACAGGAGCCGGCGGCACCTCCTCGGACCGCCTTGGCTCGTCCTGCTTGGGAGCGGCGGCCGGCTGCTTCGCCTCCGGCGCCTTCGCCTCGTCCGGCCGCTTCACCTCACCCGGCTTCGCCGCGCTGGCCGGCGCCTTCGCCTCGTCCGGCCGCTTCACCTCACCCGGCTTCGCCGCGCTGGC
>JBMTER010000200.1:0-3033 GCA_049433345.1 Gaiellales bacterium
GGCGACGACGCGCGGGGCGCGCAGGTGCGCCTTGACGGGCGCGCGCCGCCCCCGGAAGGCGTCGCGCAGGACCGCCCCGTCGAAGCCGTCGTCAATCGGCTCCGGCCCGAGCCGCGCCGCCAGGTAGGCCGCGGCCTCGCCGTCGGCGAGGAGGTCCCAGGTGCCGAAGCGCCGGGCGTCCGCGTACCAGAGCGCCGTGCCGTCGGCGAGGACCAGGAGGGCGCGCGCGTGCGGCGGCTCGCCCGCGGCCGGCACGAGCCAGTTGCCGGTCATCCGCAGGTGCGAGATCAGGGTCTCGTCGCCGTCGAGCCGGAACAGCAGGTACTTGCCGCGCCGGCCGAGCGCGACGATCTCGCGCCCGGCGAGGCGCTCCTCGACGCGGCGCGGGTCGTCGCGGCCGACGCGGCGCGCGTCCCGCACCTCGGCGCACGCGATCCGGTGTCCCTCGACGAGCGGCGCGAGGCGCCGGCGAACGGTCTCGACCTCGGGCAGCTCCGGCATGCCCGCAGCCTAGTCGCGGCGCGCTGGGGCCCGGCCCGGCGGTCGCACGCAGGCGCGCGGGACCACCGCCTACGCCGCCCGAGCCCGCGGGTGCGCGGCCAGGAAGGTGTCGCGCAGGTGCGTGCCCGCGACGTGCGTGTAGATCGCCGTCGTGGCGATGCGCTGGTGGCCGAGTAGCTCCTGCACGGTGCGCAGGTCGCAGCCGCCCTCCACGAGGTGGGTCGCGAACGCGTGACGGAGGGAGTGCGGCCCGACCCAGTCGGGCAGGCCGAGCGGCTCGGCGTGGCGGCGCACGATCAGGAAGGCCCCGCGCCGCGTGAGGCGGCCGCCGCGGTTGTTGACGAGCAGGGCCTCGGGGTCCTGGCGGCGGCCGAGGTGGGCGCGGCCGCGGGCCAGGTAGCGCTCGACCGCCGCGATGGCCTGCCCACCCGTCGGCACGACCCGCTCCTTCCCGCCCTTGCCGAGCACGCGCACGAGGCCCGCCTCGCCGTCGAGGTCGCCGGGCCTGAGGCCCACCAGTTCGGAGACGCGCAGGCCCGCCCCGTAGAGCAGCTCGAGGACGGCGCGGTCGCGCAGCCCGAGCGGGTCGGGGCCGGGATGCTCGCAGAGCGCGATCGCCTGCTCGGCCGTGAGCGCGTGCGGCGGGGCCTGCGGCGCCTTCGGCAGCGGCACGTCGCGCACCCCGACCGCGCGCGCGCCCTCGCGGGCGCGGTGGCGCAGCAGCGAGCGCGCGGCCGCGAGTCGGCGCCGCACCGTGGCCGGACTCAGCCCCCGCTCGCGCAGGCCCAGCGCGTACGGCTCGAGGTCGCGCCCCGTGACGGTGTCGAGATCGAGTCCGGCCCCCTCGAGGTAGCGCTGCAGCTCGGCGAGGTCGGTGCGGTAGGCCGTGACCGTGTGCGGCGAGGCGTCGCGCTCGAGTTGCAGCGCCGCGAGGAAGTCGGTGATCCGCGGATCCTGCATAACGGGGAAGTACGCCGCCGCGCGGACGGCCCCTCCCCGTCCTACAGGCTGAGGCCCTCGACGAGGTCGCCCAGGTGCGTGAACGGCAGGCCGTTGCTCTCTGCCACCGGCTGGTTCGTGACCTTGCCGGCCATCACGTTGACGCCCTTGGCGAGCGGCCGCGAGAGGCGCAGCGCCTCCTCGAGGCCCTTGTCGGCGAGGAGCTCCGCATAGGGCAGCGTGACGTTGGTCAGCCCGCGCGTCGACGTGATCGGCACCGCGCCCGGCATGTTGGCGACGCAGTAGTGCACGACCCCGTCGACCTCGTAGACGGGGTCCGAGTGCGTCGTCGGCTTCGACGTCTCGAAGCAGCCGCCCTGGTCGATCGCGACGTCCACGAGCACCGCGCCCGGCTTCATGGCGCTGAGCATGTCGCGCGTCACGAGCTTCGGGGCGCGCGCGCCCGTCACGAGCACGGCGCCGATCACGAGGTCTGCGCCGCTGATCGCCTCCTCCACCATCTGGCGATTCGAGATCTCCAGCGTGATGCGGCCGTCCATCATGTTCTCCAGCTCGCGCATGCGGTCCACGGAGCGCTCCAGCACCCACACGTCCGCCTGCATCCCGACCGCGATCAGCGCCGCGTTGTAGCCGACGATGCCGCCGCCGAGCACGACCACCTTGGCCGGCGCCACGCCCGGCAGGCCGCCGAGCAGGATCCCGCGGCCGCCCTTCGGCTTCTCGAGCGAGTGCGCGCCCATCTGCGGGGCGAGGCGGCCCGCCACCTCGCTCATCGGGGCGAGCAGGGGCAGTCTGCGGTCGTCCGTCTCGACGGTCTCGTAGGCGATGCAGGTCGCACCCGTGTCGACGAGGGCCTTCGTGAGAGCCTCGTCGGGGGCCAGGTGCAGATAGGTGAACAGGATCTGCCCGGGGCGGATCCGCGACCACTCGGGCTCGAGCGGCTCCTTCACCTTCATCACCATGTCACAGGCCTCCCACACCTCCTCGCAGGAGGCGATGCGGGCGCCGGCCGCCACGTACGCGTCGTCCGGGAAGGAGCTGCCCACACCCGACGTCGTCTCCACCACGACCTCGTGGCCGCGCTGCACGAGCTCGCGGGCGCCGGCCGCGAGGCGCGCACCACGGCGACGTCCGCGCGGCGCGAGCGGAGCCGCACCCCCGCGCTCGTCGCGGCGGGGCTCGCGGCGCTCGGCATCGCGGTGGCCGTCGCGGTGGCCGTCGGCCTGCAGTGGGCGCACTTCGTCGGCGCGACCCCGGACGGGCGGATCGCGGTCTACCAGGGGCTCCCGGTCGACATCACCGCCGACCTGGCCCTGTACCGGCCCGTCGTGACCAGTGGCATCCCGGCCGCCGCGCTGGACGCGGCGGAGGCGTTGAACTCCTTGTAGGCTTTTGGCCCATAGTCACCGAACGGGTTTTCCGGGCGGATCGGGCGGCCCAGCCAGTCGCGGTTCGTGTTCAGCTCGTTGGCGAAGTCGATCAGCGTCGGCATCGCCATCTGGTATCCGGTTTCCCCGGACAGCGGCGTGAAGCCGCCCAGGAACGCCTTGAACACGTCGCCCGAGGCTTCGG
>JBMTER010000201.1:0-3013 GCA_049433345.1 Gaiellales bacterium
ACGGTCCAGGCCGTCGCCGCCGCCGCGGGCGCGCACGTGCGCACCGGCCTCGAGGACGCCGCCGTCCTGCCGGACGGCACGGCCGCCTCGTCGAGCGCGCAGCTCGTCGAGCGCGCCGTGCGCCTCGGCGAGGCCCTCGGCCGCACGCCGATGGCGCCCGCCGACGCGCGCCTGCTGATCCGCTGACCCGGCGCCGCGGCCCGGGAGCCGCGGTCCTGCGATACGGTTGGCGGGATGTCGCGCACGTGGATGGTCGTGATCGCGGTGCTCGCCGCCGTCGGCGTCGTCGCCCTGATCGTGGGCCTGCGCGGCGCCTCGCAGGCGACCGAGGCGGTGGAGGGCACGCGCCCGGTCGATGCGGGCGTGCCCGCCTTCGAGCCGTTCGCGGCGCCGCCCCTGGTCGGCGAGACCCTGACCGGGGAGTCCCTCGACCTCGCCGACCTGCGCGGTACGCCGGTGGTGCTCAACTTCTGGGCCTCGTGGTGCGGGCCGTGCCGCAACGAGATCCCCGCGCTCGCCGCGTTCGGGGCCGCCAACCCGGGCCTCGAGGTCGTCGGCGTGTCCTACCAGGACGACCCGGCCGACGCGCGCGCCTTCGCCGACCAGACGGGGGCCGACTGGCCGAGCGTGATCGACGACGGGCCGATCGGCAGCGCCTGGGGCGTCCCGGGCCTGCCGGCCACGTTCTTCATCGACGCGGACGGGCAGGTCGTCGGGCGGATCCTCGGGGAGGCCACCGAGGCGACCCTCGAACAGGGCGCGCGCGCCCTCGACGCGTCGTGATCGGCGCGATCGAGCTCGGCCTCGTCGGGCTCGCGACGGCCTTCGCGGCCGGCTTCGTGTCGTTCCTGTCGCCGTGCGTCTGGCCGCTCGTGCCCGCCTACCTCTCGTACGTCTCCGGCGTGCCCTACGACGAGCTCGGCTCGAACACGCGCCGCGTCGCCCTCACCACGCTCTGCTTCGTCGGCGGCTTCACGGTCGTGTTCGCGCTCTACGGCGTCAGCGTCGGCTACCTCGGAGGGCTGATCTCCGAGCATCGCCGGACCCTCGAGGTGATCGGCGGGATCGTGGTGATCCTGATGGGGCTGGCCCTGCTCGGCTTCGGCCAGCGCCTGGTCGGGCGGCAGGCGCGGGTCGGCCTACCGGCGCGCCCCACGTCGTACGCGGGCGCCGGCGTCGCCGGCCTCGCCTTCGCCGTCGGCTGGACGCCCTGCATCGGGCCCGTGCTGACGTCGGTGCTCCTGTACGCCGCGACGCAGGGCTCCGGTCGCGGCTCGATCCTGCTGCTCGCCTACGGGATCGGGCTCGGCGTGCCGTTCCTGTTGTCGGGCCTGCTCGCCTCGTGGCTGCTCGAGCGCAGCGGCGCCTACCGCCGCTACGGCGTCTGGATCAACCGCGTCGCCGGCGTCGTGATGATCGTCGTCGGGGCGCTGCTCGCGACGGGCGAGCTGACCCGCATCACGCAGCAGCTGTCGGGCTACGGCGTGATCCTCTAGGCTCGCGGCGGCGCGTAGCCCGCGAACGCCAGCACCTGGATGCCCGACGGCGTCAGGGGCGTCGGCAGGGCGTCGGGCGGGTACACGCCGAGCCCGACGACCTCGGGCAGGATCAGCCCGAAGGGCCCGTCGGCCACGAGCCGGAAGACCCCCGCCATCTCGGTCTCGCCGGGCAGTTCGGTGAGGATCGTGCCGAGATGCTCAGGCGCGGCGCCCGCGTAGCCGATCTCCTCGCCGAGCTCGCGGACGGCGGCCTCGAGGTACGTCTCGTCGCCGTCGACGTGGCCCGAGCAGGCGACGTCCCAGTAGCCGGGCGAGGAGTCCTTGCGCGGCGAGCGCCGCTGCATCAGGAGCCCCTCGGACGTCTCGACGATCACGCTCACGGAGCGGTGGATCAGGGACGCGTCGGCGTGGCATTCGGCCCGCGTGCGGTAGCCGAGCACCCGGTCGTCGCGATCGACGACGCAGAAGACCTCGTCCTGGCTCTGCACGGGCGCGCCGTCCACGGGGCGTATCGTACGGCGCGATGGCGAAGGTCGTGTCCGTGGTGGGCAACCGCCCCCAGTACGTCAAGGCCGCGCCGCTCGCGCTCGCCCTCGCGGGCCGGGCCGAGGTCGTCGGCGTCGACACGGGCCAGCACTACGACCCCGAGCTGAGCGGGGTCTTCTACGACGAGCTCGGGATCGCGCCGCCCGCCCACCGGCTCGAGGTCGGGTCGGGCTCGCACGCCGCGATGACCGCGCGGATCCTGGAACGGATCGGCCCCGTGCTCGAGGCGGAGCGGCCCGACTGGTGCGTCGTCTACGGCGACACCAACTCGACGTTGGCCGCGTGCCTCGCCGCCGCCAAGCTCGGCATCCCCCTCGCGCACGTCGAGGCGGGCCTGCGCTCGTTCGACCGCTCGATGCCGGAGGAGGTCAACCGCGTCGTCGCCGATCGCCTCTCGGATCTCCTGCTCTGCCCCTCCGACGAGGCCGTCGCGAACCTCGCCGCCGAGGGCATCACGGGCGGCGTGGCGATGGTCGGCGACGTGATGGCGGACGCCGCGCGGCTGTTCGGGCCCCTGGCCGAGCGCTCCCCGGTGCTCGCCGACCTCGGCCTCGAGCCGGGCGGCTACGCGCTCTGCACCGTGCACCGCGAGGCCAACACGCGCCAGCCGGCCCTCGGCCGCATCGTCGACGCCCTGAGCGGGCTCGACCTCGACGTCGTCCTGCCCCTGCACCCGCGCACCCGCGCCGCGCTCGACCGCGAGGGGCTCGTGCTCGGCGGGCGCGTGCGCGTCGTCGAGCCCGTCGGCTACCTCGCCTTCACGGCGCTCCTGCGCGGGGCGCGGATGCTCCTGACCGACTCGGGTGGCGCGCAGAAGGAGGCCTGGTTCCACCGGGTGCCGTGCGTCACGCTGCGCGACCGGACGGAGTGGGTCGAGACGGTACGCGCAGGCGGCAACGTGCTCGTCGGCGACGACGCCACGGCGATCGCCGCGGCCGTCGAGTCCCCGCCGCGGCCCCCCGCGGGGG
>JBMTER010000202.1:0-2990 GCA_049433345.1 Gaiellales bacterium
CGGCGAGCTGCCCGCCGGGGCCGAGGTCGAGGCCGTCCCGCTCGGCTGACCATCCGCGACGGCTCGGCGCGCGATGGGGAGGCGGGCGGCGCCGATCGCGCTAGGGTGCCGCCGCACACGAGCGACGCGACCCGAGGAAGGGCGGAAGACGATGGCGGACCACCGGATCGAGACGGACAGCATGGGCGAGGTGCAGGTGGCCTCCGACCGCTACTGGGGGGCGCAGACCGAGCGCTCGATCGACAACTTCCAGATCGGCCTCGGCACCTACCACTGGGACCGCCCGATCATCCGGGCCCTCGGCGTGCTGAAGAAGTCGGCCGCCCGCGCCAACCGGGACCTCGGCCAGCTGCCGCCCGACGTCGCCGACCTGATCATCGCCGCCGCCGACGAGGTCATCGACGGCAAGCTCGACGAGCACTTCCCGCTCGTCGTCTGGCAGACCGGCTCCGGCACGCAGTCGAACATGAACGTCAACGAGGTCATCTCGAACCGCGCGATCGAGATGGCGGGCGGCGAGATGGGCTCGAAGCAGCCCGTCCACCCGAACGACCACGTCAACCGCGGCCAGTCGTCGAACGACACGTTCCCGACCGCGATGCACATCGCCGCCGTCGAGGTCATCGACACGGTGCTGATCCCGAACGTCCTCGTCCTGCGCGACACGCTCGACGCGAAGGCGAAGGCGTACGCCGACGTCGTCAAGATCGGCCGCACGCACCTGCAGGACGCGACGCCGATCACGCTCGGCCAGGAGATCTCCGCCTGGGTCGCCCAGATCGACGACGCCGTCGCGCAGGTCCGCCACGCCCTCGACGGGCTGCTGGAGCTCGCGATCGGCGGCACCGCCGTCGGCACGGGCCTCAACGCGCACCCCGAGTTCGGCGACCTCGCCGCGAAGTACATGGCCGAGGAGACGGGCTACGGCTTCTACTCCTCGGCGAACAAGTTCAAGGCGCTCGCCTCGCACGATGCCCTCGTCAACGCGTCGGCCGCCGAGCGCACCCTGGCGGGCGCGCTCCTGAAGATGGCGAACGACGTGCGTCGCCTCGCCTCGGGGCCGCGCGCCGGGATCGGCGAGATCTCGATCCCGGAGAACGAGCCGGGCTCGTCGATCATGCCGGGCAAGGTCAACCCGACGCAGTGCGAGGCCCTGACGATGGTCTGCGCGCAGGTCTTCGGCAACGACGCGGCCGTGGCCTTCGCCGGCACGCAGGGCGACTACCAGCTCAACGTCTACAAGCCCGTGATGGTCTGGAACGTGATCGAGTCGGCCGAGCTGATCGGCTCCGCCTGCCGCTCGTTCAACGACCGCTGCGCCGTCGGCATCGAGCCGAACGCGGAGACGCTGGAGCGCAACCTCAACGCGTCGCTGATGCTGGTCACGGCCCTCAACACGCACATCGGCTACGAGAACGCCGCGAAGATCGCGAAGAAGGCCCATCAGGAGGGCACGACGCTGATCGAGGCCGCGACCGCGCTCGAACTGCTCACGCCCGACCAGTACGCCGAGTGGGTGGTCCCGGTCGACATGACCCGGCCGCTCGCCGACTGAGCGCCTAGTCGTCGGCGAGCGCGCCGACCGCACCCGCCCCGATCAGCACGCTCCCGCCGACGACGAGCGCAGCGGGCAGGGCGCCGGTGGCCGCGGCCCCGACGAGGGCGGCGGGGTCGGCGCCGCGCAGGAGGAAGCTCGCGAGTCCCATCACTAGCGCCGGGCCGAACGCCCAGGCGAGCCGCCCCGCGGCCGCCAGGGGCCGGGGCACGAGCGTCCAGATCCACAGCGCGGGGACGGCGACCAGCGCACTGGCCGGGCTGCCGGCGAGCAGCAGCACGGCGGCGACCAGCCCGACGGCACCCGTGGCGACGAGCGGCGGCGGCGCGGCGACCCGCCGCGACAGCAGGAACGCGGCGGCGAGCGTGAGCGCGAGGGCGACGAGGATGACGACGATGACGCCCGCCGCGTCGGCGCTCGGCCAGCCCGATCCGGCCTGCGTCTGGACGCCGCCCGCGAGGTCGACGGCGCGCGCGGCGAGGACGGTGGCGACGCCCGGCACCGCGCCGACGGCGGCGACGGCGAGCGCTGCGCCCCAGCCGGCGCGCGACGGCCGCCCGCCGCGCGCGAGCACGCGGCCGACGGCGAACAGCGGCCCGACGAGGAGGGCGAGGGCGAGCAGGCCGATCGCGCGGCCCGGGATGATGCGCCCCGAGACGGCGATGTAGGCGCCGGTCGGCGGGGCGGGGCGCGGCTCCGCGTCCAGCCGCACGAGCAGCTGCGCGATCGCGGCGCCGACCGCGCCGAGCCGCGCGTCGTCGATCGGCGCGACGCCGATGCCGCCCGTGCCGTCGCCGAGTTGGATGGCGGCGACCCCCGCATCGAGGAACGGCACCTGCAGGCCAGCCGGGGCGACGGGCGCGATCAGGTCGAGCACCTGCAGGACCGGGCCGGCCGGCGCGGACGCGCCCGCCGCCGGCTGCTGCTGGCCCAGCGCCTCCTCGAGGCCGCGCAGGAGGACATCGGGGGTGCGCACCCCGCCGGTCCCGGCGAACAGCACCGGCAGCTCGCCGTCGGGGCCGCCGATCGCGCGCAGCGACACGACGGCGACCGGGCGCAGGCCGTCACGCTCGAGGTCGGCGAGCAGGCGCTTCGCGCCGGCGCTGCCCACCGTGCCGCCGTCGATCGACGCGAGCACGAGCGCCCGCGCGCGGTCGCCGCCGGCGAGGTCGCGTGCCAGCTCGACCACGGCGGCGGTGCCGGCCGCGTTGTCGTCGAGGCCCGGCCCGGGCGCCACGTCGTCGCGATTGGCGAGCACGACCACGGCCTCCGGCGAGGCGCCCGGCTCGACCACCCAGACGTTCTCCATCTCGACGTCGTCACCCGTCGGGCCCGGCGCCGAGAAGGTCGCGCGGCGGACCGTCTCGCCGCTGATCTCGCCGAGCGCGCCGGCCACGTCGTCGGCCGCCGGGACGGCCCGCGCGGCCCCCCGCGC
>JBMTER010000203.1:0-2953 GCA_049433345.1 Gaiellales bacterium
AGGTGGACCGCGGCATCGAGGGGCTCGCCGATGGCGCCTGGCGTCGGTATGCGGAGCGGATCGCGGAGCGCGCCCGGGGCAAGGACCACCTGCAGGCCGTCGCGCGCTTCACGGAGGTCGTCGACGGCCGCCGGCGGATCGTGGCGGGCCCGCCGCTGGTGGTGCCGTTCGACCGGCTGCCAGAACTGGAGGAGGTCGACCGGGACGCGCTCGTCCGGCACGTCCTCGGCGCCTATCGCGAGTCGGTCCGCGACGACGTGCGCGTGCTGCTCGAGCGCTACACGTACGTCGACGCCGCGCTGAAGGTCGTGGGCGTGGGCTCCGTCGGTACGCGCTGCGTGATCGTGCTGCTGCAGGGCGTCGACGATCGCGACCTGCTGTTCCTGCAGGTCAAGCAGGCGCTGCCGAGCGTCCTCGAGGAGCACCTCGGCCCCTCCCGCTACGCCCATCCGGGCCAGCGCGTGGTCGCCGGTCAGCGGCTGATGCAGTCGGCATCGGACGCCTTCCTCGGCTGGGCCGACGGGCCGGCCGGCACGCACTACTACTGGCGGCAGCTGCGCGACTGGAAGGGGTCCGTCGACGTGGCGAAGCTGGAGGGCGAGATGCTCGAGCTGTACGGCGCGGTCTGCGGCTGGACGCTCGCGAAGGCACACGCGCGCTCCGGCGATCGAGTCGCGATCGCCGCCTACCTGGGCTCGTCAGAGCGCTTCGAGGAGGCGCTCGCGGACTACGCGGTCGCCTACGCCGATCGCGCCGACGCCGACCACGCCGCGCTCGTGGCGGCCGTGCGGTTCGGACGGCTCGCGGCGGCGGACGAGGCGTCGGCCTGAGCACACGGCCCGGGGCCGCGATCCGTCGACCTGAGAACGACGGAGGGGGGGGGGGGGGGCGCCCCCCCCCCCCGCGACGTCGTACCGACTGTCGGGCGCGATCAGGCCTTGACGGAACCCTGGATCGCGTCGGCGGGCATCGGCTGCGTCGGATCGAAGATCATGAAGCGCGCATACGTGCCGACCGCGATGCCGACGATGGCCACGATCAGGCCGAGCGCGACGGAGCCGGAGAACACGCTCGAGGCGAGGCCGACGCCGATCGGCAGCAGCAGCGCGATCCACCACCACTGCTTCGTGTTCGTGTGGGTGGCGATGCGCCACGTCCAGACGAGGCCGAGGATCGCGACGATGATCTGGCCGACGAGCGGGATCAGGCCGATCAGGACCAGCCACGGGTTCATGCCGCCGAGGCGCGCGAGGCGGGTCTCCGCGAGGCCCGGGATGAAGGAGAACCAGCCGAGCGAGACGCCGGACGCGTCGCAGAAGCGCATCAGGCGCACGCCGACGATGATGTACGAGGCGATCACGAGCAGGAGCAGCACTACGCTGAGGGTGGTGTCCACGGGTCTTCTCCAGGGAATCGGGGACGGACGTTGGGGGCCTCTACGGCGGAGCGGGACGGATTCCTGCCTCGGGGCCGCCCGCGCGGACGGCGGGGGCGCGGTATCCGATAGGATCGGCTCGGGATGGCAGGCGACGACCTCCAGTGCGGCATCTGCCGGCGCAACCTGCTGACCGGCGAGCGCCCGTTCCGGTTCGTCGACCCGAAGGCCGGCCCGGTCCTCGTCTGCGCGCTCTGCGAGGAGCGTGCGGAGCGCGGCGGCTGGGCGCGCGAGGAGGATCCGCCGCCGATCACCGTCGAGGCCGGCGACGCGGATCGCACGGTGCGGCTCCTGCAGGCCGAGGTGACGACGCTGCGGACGCGCCTGACGATGGCGATGGACACGCTCGAGGACACGCGCGAGCACACCGCGGAGCGCGAATCGGAGCTCGACACCCTCGCCGCCCGGCTGGCCGACGCCGAGGCGGAGGGGGCCGCGCTGCGGGCCGCTCTCGCCGAGGAGGAGCGCCGCCACGCCCAGCTCGCGCACGACCTCGAGGAGTCGCGGACCGCACAGGCGGCGATCCTGCGCGCGCGCCGCCGCGAGGCCGATGACGTCTACCTCGCGGGCATCGCCGCCGAGGTCTTCAACCGCTCGCCGCAGGCCGCCACCATCGGCCTCCTCGTCGGTCTGCACGGCACGCCCGACGTGCGCCTCGAGGTCGCCGGCGCCGTGCTGCCGCGTCCCGTGCTGATCGCGTTCTCCTGGCCGCAGGGCGGGCGTGACTACCGCGTCGACATCGACCTCGTCGCGCGGCGCTTCGACCTGCACGACCTCGTCCCGGGCGGCGACGGCCGGCTCGTGCCCCGCGCGGCGCCGCTGGAGCCCAACGCGGAGTGGCTCGACGGGCGGATCGTCGCCCAGGCGGCCGAGCCGACGATCCAGTAGCGCATCCGCCGGCACCGACATCGTGGGCTCGTGCCGTGCGGGCCGTCGGCCCGCCGACCGAGGGGAGACCCCGTGGACAACGTCATCGTCGTCAGCGCCGGCCTGATCGTGTCGATCGTCTTCGCGATCGTCTGCGCGAGCCTCGCCGGCAGCCGCAATCGCCATCGCGTCGTCTGGGCGATCCTCGGCTTCCTGTTCCCGGTGATCGCCGTGATCGTGCTCCTGATCCTCGGCAACAAGCAGCCGACCGCGTAGCCGCCGGGGCGTCGCGTAGCCTGAAGGGGCGCCGAATCCGCGGCGCCGCTCATCTCTGGAGGACGGGCAATGGAATGGATCTCCTTCGTCATCGCCCTGGTCATCGCGCTCGTGTTCGCGGCCGTCTGCTGGAATCTCGCCGGCTCGCGCAACCGCAACCAGGTCCTGTGGGCGATCCTTGGCTTCTTCTTCCCGATCATCGCCCTCGTGGTGCTGCTGATCATCGGCAAGAGCGAGCCCAAGGCCGCGAGCTGACCAACGGGCACGCGCCGGGGTGCTAGCCTCGGCGCGTGCCCACCCGTCCCGGTAGCCGCCTCGCGGCGCGGCGCCGGGCCGCCCAGCGGTAGATCGCCGGCACCTGCTCGCCGCGGTGCT
>JBMTER010000204.1:0-2917 GCA_049433345.1 Gaiellales bacterium
GCCATTTAATATTTCATCGGGCGCACGGTCGCCACCCATCGCGTCGACCGCGACCCGGGCCGGCATGACGCTAGGAGAGCGCGGCGCCGGTGGTGGCGTAGCGGCGACCGCGGTACGTGCCGCAGCTCGGGCAGACGCGGTGCGGCAGCTTGGGCGCGGAGCAGACGCCGCACGTCGCGACCACGGGGCTCGCGATCTTGTGCTGCGCACGGCGCTTGTCGCGCCGGGCCTTCGAGGTCTTCCGCTTCGGTACCGCCATTGCGCCGCGCAGCGTAGCGAAGCCCGGGCGCGTGTGCGCCTATCGCCCCTCGTCGCCCTCGAGAAGCTCGCGCAGCGGCCCCCAGCGATCGTCACCCACGGGCGGCGGGCAGGCGCACGGCCCCTCGTTGAGGTTCGCGCCACAGGACGGGCACAGGCCCTGGCAGTCCTCGCGGCAGAGGATCTTGTGCGGCATCGCCAGCACCACGGCGTCTCCCGCCCACGTGGCCACGTCGAGCTCGTCGCCCTGCAGGTAGTCGCAGACCTCGTCCGACTCGGCGCCGGGCGCGGGCTCGTCGGCCTGGTACTCGCGCGCGTCGATCGCCACCGGCACGCGCGCGTCCTCGAGGCAGCGGTGGCAGGGTCCCGTGACCGTGGCGGCGAGGCGCAGGCGCAGGAGCAGGCCCGAGCCGATCCGCGTCAGGTCGACGCGCGCAACCACGGGCGCCGTGGGGCCCGCGTAGTCGACGCCGCCGATCGCGATCGCGGGCAGCGCGACGGGGACCTCGACCGAGCGCTCCTCGCCCGGCTCGAGCCGGAGCTGCGCGATGTCGATCATGGCGGGGGCCGCGAGGCGGCTAGGTGGTGATCTCGGTGAACTGCGCGGAGCCGCCCTCGGTGCGGTCCGGCGACGAGCTCGCGAGCTGCCCGCGGCCGCGCTGGACGGCCCCGAGGAACTTGCCGAGGTTCGTCTCGAGCGTGCCGAGGATCTCGTCGGCGTAGTCCTCCGCGCCGAGCCGGATCTCCCGCTCGCGCGCGCGAGCGTTCTCGAGGATCTCCTGCGCCTGCCGCTCGGCGAGGCGCACGACCTCCTGCTGCGACGCCTCGCGCTGGGCGATCTCGCGTGCCTCCACGACGATGCGCTCCGCCTCGCGCTTGGCCTCCCCGAGCATCTCCTGGCGCTCCTTCACGATCCAGCGCGCCTGCTTGATCTCGTCGGGGATGGTCGCGCGCATCTGGTCGAGGATCTCCCAGATCTCCTCACGGTCGATGCGCACCTGGTCCGTCAGCGGGACGGCCTTGGCGTTGTGCACGAGCTCGTCGAGCTTGTCGATCAGTACGAGGACATCCATCAGGTCTCCCTTACAGGGTACGCGATACCGGATTCTCCACGAACCACCGGACGACGCAGGGCGGGACGAGGCCCCCGATGTCCCCGCCGAACGCGGCGATCTCCCGGATCCCGCTCGAGGACACGAAGGTGTACGGGTTCGAGGCCGCCAGGTAGACGGTCTCGATGTCGGGCGCGAGGTGCTTGTTCAGGTGCTGCATCTGGAACTCCCACTCGAAGTCCGAGACGGCCCTGAGGCCCTTGACGAGCGCGCAGGCGCCCTTGCTGCGGGCGAAGTCGACGACGAGGTCGGCGAACGGCTCGACGCGGACGTTGGACACGCCGGCGAGCGACTCCTCGAGCAGAGCGACCCGCTTGTCCGCGGGAATCAGGGGCTCCTTGTGCTTGGGACGGCGGACCACGCCGACGACGACCTCGTCGAACATCGCGGCGGCGCGCCGGATGACGTCGACGTGTCCGAGCGTGACGGGGTCGTAGGACCCCGGGCAGATGGCGATCCGCTGGCTCATGCGCGAGATAGGATGGCGAGCCTGGCGGCTCCGATGCGGCGATTGTAGGAGGCCTCGAGCCCCGGCAGCGCAATCTCGGCGTCGGCCGGCGCCTCGACCACCACCCGGCCCGTGTCGGCGAGGACGCGCGGCACGTCGCGGTCGAGGCGATCCGTGAGGTGCGGGAGGTCCGCGTAGGGCGGGTCGAGCAGCACGAGGTCGAAGCGCTCGCCGCGCTGGGCGAGCTCGGCGAGGACCGCCGGCGCGTCGCCGCGACGCACCGTGCACGTGGCCTCCTCGCCGAGCGCGGCGACGTTCGCACGCAGCGCCTCGAGGGCCGCGCGATCGCGCTCGACGAACAGGCACGCGGCGGCGCCGCGCGAGACCGCCTCGAGGCCGAGTGCCCCGGAGCCGGCGAACAGGTCGAGCACGCGCGCCCCGTCGATCCGCCCGAGCGAGGCGTAGACCGCCTCGCGGGCCCGGTCCGACGTGGGCCGTACGCCCATGCCGTCCGGCGCGATCAGCCGCCGCGAGCGATGCCGACCCGCGACGATCCGCATCAGGCCCGCCTGAGCGCCTGGATCAGGTCGCCGAAGCGCTCCTCGGCGGCCGCCCGCACGACGTCGTCGGGGCCCTCGCGCACGAGTCGGGCCGCGTCGTCGCGAGCGCGCTCGAGCAGGCGCCGGTCCGTATCGAGGCGGGCGTAGCGCAGGTCGCTCATGCCGCTCTGCGCCTCGCCGAGCAGGCGTCCCTCGCCGCGCATCGCGAGGTCGATCTCGGCCAGCTCGAAGCCGCTCGCGTGGTGCACGAGCGCCTCGAGGCGCTGTGCGCCCTCGGGCGTCGGCTCGGCCGAGGCGTAGAGCAGGCAGTACGACTGCTCGTCGCCGCGGCCGACGCGACCGCGCAGCTGGTGCAGCTGGGCGAGCCCGAAGCGATCCGCGTCCTCGATCAGCATGATCGTGGCGTTGGGGACGTCGACACCCACCTCGATCACGGTGGTGGCGACGAGCACGTCGATGGCGCCGGCCTTGAAGGCGGCCATCACGCGCTGGCGCTCCGCCGCGGGCTGCTGGCCGTGGGCCCCCCCCCCCCCCCCCCC
>JBMTER010000205.1:0-2902 GCA_049433345.1 Gaiellales bacterium
GGCGGCCACGACGGCGGGCGCGGCGACGCCGACGGCAGCGGCCGAGCCGGAGCCGGCCACGACCGCCGAGGCCGTCGCGGCTGAACCCACCATCCCCAAGCGGCTCGGCAGCGGCGAACCCGTCACGTTCGCGTTCGGCGGCGACGTGATGTTCGAGCCGCCGATCCGCTCGTACCTGGAAGCCGACCCCGCGCAGGTCTTCGCGCCCGTACGGCGGATCCTGCGTCGAGCCGACGTCGCGATGGTCAACCTCGAGACCGCGGTCACCGAGGGCGGCGACCCGACTCCGAACAAGGAGTACCTGTTCCGGGCGCCGCCGAGCGCCTTCCGGGCGATCAAGGCGGGCGGCATCGACGTCGTCAGCCTGGCCAACAACCACGGCATGGACTACGGGGCGTCGGGCCTGCGCGACACGCTGCGCCACGCGCGGCGCGCGGGCGTGCCCGTGGTCGGCGGCGGCCGCACGGAGCGCGAGGCGTTCCGGCCGTGGCGCACGCAGGTCAACGGGCAGCGGATCGCCGTGATCGGCGCCACGCAGGTGATCGACGAGGAGTTCCTCTCCTGGTGGCAGGCCGACGGCCGCCAGGCCGGCGTCGCGAGCGCGAAGTACGAGATGGAGGAGCGGCTGCTGTACGAGGTGCGCCGCGCGCGCCGCACGAGCGACACCGTCGTCGTCTACCTGCACTGGGGCGCCGAGATGGAACCGTGCCCGCTCGACCGGCAGGTCGTGCTCGCTCGCAACCTGGTCCGCGCCGGCGCCGACATCGTCGTCGGGTCGCACGCCCACATCCTGCTCGGCGGCGGGATGCTGGGACGCGCATTCGTCGGATACGGCCTCGGCAACTTCGTCTTCTACACGGGCGGCGGCATCGCGGCCCGAACGGGCGTCCTCGAGGTCACCGCCACGGGCCGGCGCATCGACGGCTATCGCTGGCTGCCCGCGCAGATCGCCGGCGGCCGGCCCGTCCCGCTGACGGGCGAGGCGCGTGCGCAGGCCGTCCGCGAGTGGCGCGACCTGCGGGGCTGCACCGGCCTACAAGGGTGACGGCGGCGCCGTCGTGCGTCGCACCGCGATCGGCGCGGCCGCGGCGCCGATCACGACCAGTACGGCGCCGAGCAGGCTCAGCGGCGTCGGCCGCTCGCCGAGCACGATCACGCTGAGCAGCACGACGGTGGCGATCTCGACGGTGGCCACCAGGGACGTCGCCGCCCCGCCCAGGCGCATCAGCCCCGCGGTCTGGAACAGGCACGGCAGGATGCTCGCCACCACGGCGACGCCGACGAGGGCCAGCCAGCCCGAGGCGTCCGGGAGCGCGACGCCGCCGATGACGGGGCCGAACGGGATCAGGAAGACGGCGGCGGCGAGCACGGTGATGCCGAGCCAGGCGAGCGGGTCGACGCCCTCGAGGCCGTGCTCGGCGGCGAGGAAGTAGCTCGTGATGACAACCGCGAAGGCGAGCGACAGGAGCACGCCGATCGGGTCGACGTCGCCGACGGGGCTGCCGATCGCGAGCGCGACGCCGGCCAGGGTGACGGCGGTCACGAGCAGCGACAGCGCGGTCAGCCGGACGCGGCCGAGCAGGCGCGCGCCGATCACGGTCAGGGCGGGGTAGACGAAGAAGATCAGCGTCACGGTCGCCGGGTCCATCCGCGTGATCGCGGCGAAATAGAGGAACGGCCCCGCCACCGAGGTGAAGCAGGCGATCGCGATCACGCGCCGGTGCCCGCGCAGGGTCGCGCGGCGGGCGCGGTCGAGCAGGAACAGCGCGAGCCCGAGGAACAGCACGGCGCGCACGGCCAGCAGCACCCCGAAGGAGGCGCCGTGCTCGTACGCGAGCGACGCGAAGATGCCCTGCGTGCCGTACAGCACGGCCGAGACGGCGATCAGCGCCTGCGCGGTGCGCGCGCCGTGCGGCGCCCTCACGATCCCGCTCGCGGCCATCGCGGCATCCTAGGGCCACGCGCTACCGTTTCCCGCATGGCAGCCCCTTCCCACGAGGCACGCGCGTTCCGAGACACCGTCGGGGCATTCGCCACGGGCGTGACCGTGGTCACGACGTCGCTGAGCGGCGCCCCGCAGGGCATGACCCTGAACTCGTTCACCAGCGTGTCGCTCGACCCGCTGCTCGTGCTCGTGTCGCTCGCGCACGGGACCCGCACCCTCGACGGCGTCAAGGACAGCGAGAAGATGGCGGTCAACATCCTCCACCGCCGCCAGCAGGACACCGCGCTCGCCTTCGCCCAGCGCGGCGCGGATTTCCCGACGGAGCACGCGATGCTCGATCCGCATGGCTTCTACTCCGTGCGCCACGCGCTCGCGATCATGCGCTGCTCGATCTTCGACGTCGTCACCGCCGGCGACCACGACCTCGTGATCGGCGAGGTGGTGCATTTCGAGAGCTCGCCGGGCGAGCCCCTGATCTTCCACCGCGGCGCCTTCGGCGGCCTCGACGAGGACGCGCTGGTGCCGCGCGGCCGCGTGATCGGGATCTCCGATGGCGAGGGCTGGATGTAGCGATCCTGACGGAGATCGCTGCAAACCGCACCAGAATCCTGTACGGTCCTGCAATCCCGCCGCTAGGGGGGACGTGAGACCCGGCGCACGGGGTCGTAAGAGAAGGACGGGTGCCGCATGGCGACCGGTGTTGTGAAGTGGTTCTCCGATGCGAAGGGCTATGGCTTCATCGCCCCTGATGGTGGGGGGAAGGACCTCTTCGTCCACTACACGAGCGTGACCGGATCCGGATTCCGCACGCTCCGCGAGGGTGCGAAGGTCACCTTCGAGGCGCGCGAGGGGCAGAAGGGTCCCGAGGCGATCGACGTCGAGATGCTCGACTGATCGTCGCGTCGTGCGGCGCCGTCCCCGCCATCGCACGCCGCCGGCCACGCTGCGGCGGCTGGC
>JBMTER010000206.1:0-2902 GCA_049433345.1 Gaiellales bacterium
GACGGCGCCACCGACGCCATCTACCGGCTCGGAGCGGACGATGCTGGCCGCTTCGTGCGCGTGCGCATCGTCGTCGAGACCGCGGACGGCGACGACACGGCAAGCTCCGCCGCGGTCGGGCCGGTGCGTCGCTCGGCGGCGGCCGTCGAACGGCTGATGATCGGCGCTGCAGCGCGGCCCGACGATCTGGATGTGCCGTGGGTGACCCTGTCGCGCTGGACGGTCGTGGCGGGTGGCGTGCTCCACGTGCGTGGCCGTCTCGGGGCGCTGCCGGCAGACGCGGCGCTCGAGCTGCGGCTCGTGCCGACCGTGCCCGCGGGGCCCGAGGTCGCCGTCGCGCTCTCGGCGGATGCGGGCGGCGTCGTCCGTGGCCGCGTCGTGCCCGCCGTCAACGCCGTCGCCTGGCTGGTCGTCGACCGCGACGAGGTCGCCGCCGTGCGGCTCGGCGTGGTGGGGGTGCGTCCCCGCATCGTGGCGCGCATCAGCGCCCGCCCGGACGGAAAGGACGGGTCCGGACGGCCCCTCGTGCGCGACCTTCGCCTCGGGCCCGGCAGTCGGATCGCGCCCGACTTCGCCGGCCTGCGCCTGTCGTGGGAGGGCATCCTTCCGGGCGAGCGCGTCGGCACCGCGGTCTGCCGCGCGAGCGAGCGGGTCGTCTCCGGCGCGGGCGGGGTGCTCGACGGCGGCTGTCGCACGCGCGGGGCATGGGCGGCGGCGCGTTGGCGGCTCGTCTACGACCCGGGTACCGACGATCCCGGCGCCGCGCCGTTCCTCGCCGGCACGAGCGCGTGGTCGCGGCCCGTGCGGCGCAGCAGCCGGCCCGCCGCCATCCCGGCCCTGCCGCGGGCCTGCGCTACCCTTCGCGCGTGGATCTCAGCGTCGTCAAGGGCCTCATCGAGGCCGCCCTGCCCGGCAGCCGCGCGACGGTCGAGGACTTCATGGGCGCCGGCGGCGACCACCTCGCCGTCCGCGTCGAGGCCGAGCAGTTCCAGGGCAGGAGCCTGATCGAGCAGCACAAGATGGTCTACGCGGCCGTCCAGGCGCAGCTCGACTCGGGCGAGATCCACGCGCTCTCCATCACCACCGTCCCGACCGACCCCGGAGCCGAAGCATGAGCGTCATGTCCGACGAGCAGATCCACGACGAGATCGTCGCCATCATCAACGGGAACCGGATCGCCCTGTTCATGAAGGGAACCCCGGAGGAGCCGCGCTGCGGCTTCTCGGCTCGCGTCGCCGAGCGGCTGCTCGAGGCCGGGGTCGAGTTCGTGTCCGTCGACATCCTCCCGGATCCGCGTATCCGCCAGCAGCTGTCGGCCCACTCGAACTGGCCGACGACGCCGCAGCTGTTCGTCTCCGGCGAGCTGATCGGCGGCTGCGACATCGTCGAGGAGCTGCACGCCAAGGGCGAGCTGGCGGGCATCCTCGGCGTCGACGCGCCTGCCGAGTAGTCGGCCCGGGCCCCGGTGTTAAGGGCCTGAAGCGAGCGTACGCGGAGGCGCTACCGGCCCTTCACACGGGCGCAACATCGGCCTCGCACCATGGATGCGCGGCCCCGCACACCGCGGGGTGCCGGATCACATGGAGGCCGATGTGAACGCCCATATCCTGACCGCCGTCCGCGAGACGCCGTTCTTCGCGGGTCTGTCCCCGGACCGCGCCCTGCGTGCGGCGAGCGCCTTCCAGCTGCGCACGTACGAGCGCGGCGAGACGATCGCGGGCGTCGCCGACCAGGAGCCGCGCACCTACGTGATGGTCGCGGGCGTCGCGCGTGCCGTCCGCGTCAACCACGACGGGCGCTGCCTGACCAGTGGCCTGCTCGACGGCGGCATGGTCTTCGGGCGGCTCCCGTACGCCCACGACGAGGCGACCGAGACGGTCGAGGCGCTCGTCGAGTGCGAGGTCCTGCGCGTCCCGACGCGCGACCTCGAGTCGCTCGCCGCCGTCGATCCCCTGATCGCGCGCAGCCTCGCCCAGTCGAGCGCGCAGCGCCTGCGCGCCGCCGAGGAGCGCCTCGCCGCGCTCGCCTTCCAGCCGGTGCCCGCACGTCTCGCCGGCGTCGTGCTCGAACTGGCCGACCACTTCGGCAAGGTCACGCCGGAGGGCATCCGCCTCGACGTGCGCCTGACCCACGGCGCGCTGGCGGAGATGACGGGCACGACGCGCGAGACCCTGACGAAGGTGTCGGGCTGGTTGCGCACGGAGGGCATCTGCTCGATCGAGCGGCGCGCCATCTGGGTGATGGACTGGGATGCGCTCGAGGCCGTCCACGCGGGCGGGCGCTGCATGCCGGGCCGGACGGCGAAGGCGTGACGTAGCGGCTGCTACGTTCCGCCCCGTGCCTCGCCTCGTCGCCGTCGGATCGATCGCGTACGACTCGCTCGAGACGCCCTTCGGGCGCCGCGAGCGGGCGCTCGGCGGCTCGGCGGTCCACTTCGCCCTGGCGGCGCGCCTGTTCACGGAGGTCGGCGTCGTCGGCGTCGTCGGTGGCGACTTCGACGGCGAGCCGGTGCTCGCCGAACGCGGCATCGACACGAGCGGCCTCCAGGTCGTTGCGGACGGGACCACGTTCGCGTGGGAGGGGCGCTACGGCTATGACCTGAACGTCGCCGAGACGCTCGACACGCGGCTCGGGGTGTTCGAGCACTTCGACCCGCGGCTCGGCCCCGACCACGCGGCGGCGCCGATCCTCTTCCTCGGCAACATCCAGCCGGACCTGCAGCGCTCCGTGCGCGCCCAGTCGGACGCCGCGTTCGTGGCGCTCGACTCGATGAACCTCTGGATCGAGTCGGCCAGGGACGAGCTGGTGGGTGCAATCGGGGAGGTCGATTGCGTCCTGGTGAATGACGCCGAGGTACGGCAGTTGAGTGGCGAGCCGAACCTCGCACGCGCCGCGCGGGCGG
>JBMTER010000207.1:0-2879 GCA_049433345.1 Gaiellales bacterium
GGGGGCGAGGGGGCGCACGACGTCGCGGTCGCCGCGCAGGGCGGCCAGCGGGGCGGCGAGCCGCAGCTGCACGAGGCCGCTCGTGCCCTCCGCCAGCGCGTCCGCGGCGAGGACGATCGCGCGGGCGCGTGCGGCGGCGGTGCCGTGCAGGACCTCGACCTGCTCGCCGTGGGCGAGGCCGCCCGCGCCCGGCAGGGCCCGCAGCTGGTCGTCGAGGCGGTAGCCGGGCCGGGCCGGCGGACCCGTCCAGAGGACCGATCCGGGTGGCGCCTGGTCGCGCTCGACGCCGACGAGGGCCGCCGCGACGCGGCTGCCGGCTGCGGCCCGTTCGACCGCGCCGCCGTGCACCTCGAGAGAGCGCACGCGCGCCGTGGCGCCGCCCGGCTCGACCCGCACCTGGTCGCCCGCGGCGAGCGTGCCCGACCAGAGCGTGCCCGTGGCCACCGTGCCGATGCCCCTCAGCGCGAAGGAGCGGTCGACGGGCAGCCGCACGCGTCCCGTGGCGGGGCGCGGCGCCGTCTGCGCCGCGAGGGCGGCGATCGCGGCCACGAGCGCGTCGAGGCCGGTGCCGGCGGCGGCCGAGACCGGCACGATCTCCGCGGCGGGGAAGGGCGAGCCGGCGAGCGCCGCGCGCACCTCGCCCGCGACGGCGTCGAGCTGCGCCGCGTCGGCGAGGTCGGCCTTGGTCAGCGCCACCACCGCGTGGCGGACGCCGAGCAGGTCGAGGATCGCGAGGTGCTCCGCCGTCTGCGGCATCACGCCGTCGTCGGCGGCGACGCAGAGCAGGGCGAGGTCGATCCCGGTGGCGCCGCCGACCATCGTGCGCACGAAGCGCTCGTGCCCCGGCACGTCGACGACGCTCAGGCGCTCCCCGCCGGGCAGCGCGAGCTCGGCGTAGCCGAGCACGATCGAGATGCCGCGCCGGCGCTCCTCCTCGAGGCGGTCCGTGTCGGTGCCGGTCAGCGCCCCGACGAGGCGCGTCTTGCCGTGGTCGACGTGGCCGGCGGTGCCGAGCGTGAGCCGCGGCGTCATCGGCAGGCGCCGACGCGGGCGGCGACGACGTCGACCTCGGCGTCGTCGAGCAGCGTGCGGCAGTCGAGCAGGAGCCGGCCGTCCTCGAGCCGTCCGAGCACGGCGGGCGCGCCCGTGCGCAGGGCGGCGTGCAGCTCGCCCGCGGGGTCGGGCAGGGCGCAGGCCCAGCTCGGCAGGTCGACGGCGGGCAGCGCGCCGCCGCCGATGCGAGCGGCCGTCGCGACGGCCTCGCCACCGGTCAGCGCGGCGAGGCGTTCGGCGCGCGCGCGGACCTCGGCCTCGGGCAGCGCGATCATGCGTCGCACGGGGACGGCCGTGCGGGCCCGTTCGGGGTCGGCGTGGAGGCGCAGGACAGCCTCGAGGGCGGCGACGCCGAGCCGGTCGATCCTGAGCGCGCGGGCCAGCGGGTGGCGGGCGGCCGCCGCGACGAGGTCGGCGCGGCCCGCGATCAGG
This sequence comes from Gaiellales bacterium, assembly GCA_049433345.1. GTDB lineage: Bacteria > Actinomycetota > Thermoleophilia > Gaiellales > F1-60-MAGs149 > F1-60-MAGs149. Next base: position 1,486 of record JBMTER010000207.1, read on the forward strand.
CCGGCCTGCGGGCCGCCGAGCAGCTTGTCGCCGGAGAACAGGACGAGGCCGGCGCCGGCCGCGATCGAGCCGGCCGCGTCGGGCTCGCCCGGCAGGTCCGGGTCGGGGAGCACGAGGCCCGAGCCGATGTCGTCGACCACGGGCACGTCGTGCTCGCGTCCGAGCGCGGCGAGGTCGCGGACGGGGACCTCCTCCGTGAACCCCACGACCCGGAAGTTCGACGGGTGGGCGCGCAGGATCAGCGCCGTGTCGGGCCCGATCGCCGCGGCGTAGTCGTCGAGGCGGGTGCGGTTCGTCGCGCCGACCTCGACGAGGCGCGCACCGGCCTGGACCATGATCTCCGGCAGGCGGAAGCCATCCCCGATCTCGATCAGCTGGCCGCGCGAGACGATCACCTCGCGGTCGCGCGCGAGCGCTGCCAGGACGAGCACGAGCGCTCCGGCGCAGTTGTTGACGGCGATCGCGGCCTCGGCCCCGACGAGGCGCGCGGCGAGCGGTCCGACGTGGGCCTGGCGCGAGCCGCGCTGGCCCGTCGAGAGGTCGAGCTCGAGGTCGGCGTACACGCCGGCGGTGGCCGTCAGCGCGGCCACGGCCTCGGGCGGCAGCGGCGCTCGGCCGAGGTTCGTGTGCACGACGACCCCGGTCGCGTTGACCACGGCCCGCAGCCGGGCGCCGTCGAGGGCGAGCGCTGCGCGGGCGACGAGGGCCGCCTCGGCGTCGCGGTCGACGGCCGGCTCGGCGCCGGCCACGAGGTCGCCGCGGCGCGCGTCGAGGGCGCGGCGTGCGAGGTCCGCGGCGCCCGCGTGGCCGAGCTCGGCGCCGCGCCCCGCGAGGCTTCTCGCCATGGCGGCGCCGAGCCCGCGGCCACGAGCCCCGCGAGGGCCGGCTCGGCCAGGACGCGATCGACGGCCGGAAGTCGGCGGAGGGCCTCCATGGGTCGGATGGTAGGGCCGCAGCGCGGCCGATCCGTCACTTTCACGGCGGATGTCGTCTGGTACCGTGCGCGCCGCCCATGCTGCGCCTCTACCAGATCACCGGCTCGTCGTCGTTCGCGGCGCGCGCCGCCCTCGAGGAGGCCGGCGCCGACTACGAGGTCGTCGACGTGCATCCGCGCCACCGCGACCGCGATCCGTCGTTCGGGCAGGCGAACCCGCTGCAGCGCGTGCCGACCCTCGTCGACGGCGAGGCGGCGGTGTACGAGACGGGCGCCGTGCTCCTGCACATCGGCGATCGCCATCCCGATGCGGACCTCCTGCCCGCCGTCGGCGATCCGCTGCGGCCCGTGGCCTACCGCTGGGTGACGTGGATCGCGAACACGCTGCATCCGGCCTGGTGGCCGCTGATGATCCCGCAGTTCCTGACCACGGACGAGTCGGCCGCGCCCGGCATCCGCG
>JBMTER010000208.1:0-2846 GCA_049433345.1 Gaiellales bacterium
AGGTCCCAGAGCGTGTCGCCGGGCTGCACCGTGTACGTGACCGGCGGCGCCGTGGCGGCGCTGTCCGGCGCCGTGCGCAGGCCGATCGCGATGACGAGGGCGAGGACCGCGAGCAGCAGGCCCAGGGAGCGGATGATGCGTGTGTCGAACATATGTTCGGAACTGTATCCGAACACCTGTTCGTGTCAAGTAACGATCACGTCACGGCGGCGAGGCGCGCCAGCACCGCGTCGAGGACGCGCTCCGGGCCGTTGCGGACCACGTCGTCGGCGACGAGCCCCGTCGCCTCCTCGGCCTCGGCGATGGCCCGTCGCGCACCGTCGTCGTCGAGGTGCTTCGTGTTCAGCGTGATCGCGGCGACCGGCGCTGGCCGCACGACCCGCACCGCGTCCTCGTAGAGGGCGATGACGTCCGCCAGGGGCGGGATCGGCCGCGAGGTGTAGTCGTCGTTGACGGTCTGACCGGCCAGATGCTGGAGGATCAGGACGTCCGGCTGGCAGCCGAGCAGGAGGCCGTGGGTCACACCGCTGTAGCCCGGATGCAGGAGCGATCCCTGTCCCTCGACCCAGAGCAGATCGCCGCGCTCCGCGCCCATGTCGACGAGGCGCTCGGCGGCGCCCGCGATGTAGTCGGCGATCACGTGGTCGACGGCGATCCCCCAGCCCGTGATGGCGATGCCGGTCTGCCCGGTGGCGACGAACGCGGAGTGCTCGCCGCGCGCGAGCGCGCCGTGGTGGAGCTCGAGCCCGGTCGACATCTTCCCGATCGCGCAGTCGGTGCCGACCGTGTGGGCGACGCGCACGCCCGCGGGACGCGAGAGGTCGAACCGCGGGACCGACAGATCCGTCGGCGAGGAGCGCAGGTCGCGCAGGGCGACCCCGTACTGGGCGGCGGCGGCCGCGAGCTCGGGATCGTCGGCGAGCAGGGTGTGGAGCCCCGCCTCGACGGCCATCCCGTGCGACATCGCGCGCAGGAGCGCATCGCGCCAGGCCGGCGTCAGGCGCCCGCCGGACGGGGCGACGCCGATCAGGACGGCGGTCGCGCCCATCTCCGCCGCCACGTCGACGTCGGCCACGATCGGCACGTCGCGGCGCGCGAACGGCACGACCTCGGCGCTGCGCTCGCCCGCGCGGGTGCCGTCGATCACGCAGACGACGTCGCGATCGCCGAAGCGCAGCACGCCATGGCCGGTCTTCGCGTCCGACTGCGCCCAGAGGCCCTCGGCGAAGATCGCGAGCCGCTCCGTCATCGCGCCGCCACCCCGATCCCGGGCCGATCCGACACCGTCACGACGCCGTCGACGAGCCCGAGGCCCGCGAACGGGCCGTCGCTGATCAGGAGGTGGCCGTCGAGGTCGACGTGGTCCGTCAACGACGCGATCTGGGCGGCCTGGCCGATCCCGAGCTCGGATTCGATCATGCAGCCGATCATGACCGCGAGGCCATGCGCCCGCGCCGCCCGGGCGAGCGAGAAGCCGCCGCGGATGCCGCCCGTCTTCGCGATCTTGATGTTGACGCCATCCGCGATCTCGGCCGCGAGCGGCACGTCGGACGCGTCCTGGCAGGACTCGTCGAGGATCACGGGCAGTCGCCGCTCGAGCGCGCGATAGGCGCGATAGGCCTCGACGTCGTCGCGGTGGAAGGGCTGCTCGACGAACTCGACGCCGAGGCGGATCAGGTCCGGCGTGATCGCGCGGGCGATGTCGATGTCCCAGCCCTCGTTGCCGTCGATCCGGATCGTTCCGTCGAAGCCCGCACGCACGACCTCGAGGCGCTCGAGGTCGGCGGCGCCGCCGACCTTGATCTTCAGCACGCGGTAGCCCTGCGCGCGGCGGACCTTGTCGGCCGTGCCCTCGACGGTGTCGATGCCGATCGTGAACGACGTCGGCGGACTGACCGGCTCGAGGCCGAGCAGGCGCCAGGTCGGCTGCCCGAGACGCTTCCCGATCCAGTCGTGGAGGGCGCCGTCGATCGCCATCCGCGTGCCGCCCATCAGCCCCTCGGAGCGCAACCGCCGCATCACGGCCTCGAGCGCGAAGGGATCCTCGCCGATCAGCGCGGGCACGTCGCGCTCGGCCTCGTTCAGCATCGCGTCCGTGGTCTCGCCGTGGTAGTCGACCGGCGCACCCTCGCCGATGCCGATCACGCCATCGTGCTCGATCTCGACCACGAGCGTCGGCTCGTGCGTCGAGACGCCGCGGGCGATCTCGAACGGCTCGGCGAGGACGAGCTCCTGGACGCGGGCGCGGATCTCCATGCCGGGAACCCTAGGCCAGAGGCCGGCCCTCGCACTCCGCTATCCTCCGCGAGCCCGCCCCCGTAGCTCAGGGGATAGAGCACAGCCCTCCGAAGGCTGGGGTCAGACGTTCAAATCGTCTCGGGGGCGCCTCGCGTCAGGCGGCGGCCCGCACGGGCCGCCGCTGCCGCGCCAGGGGGTGGCCGAGCAGGTGCAGGCCGGCGAGCGCCCGCTGCGGAGCGTACGGCGCGAGCAGCGCCGCCGTGTCGTCAACCGTGGCGGCCCGCCCGTGCACGGCGGCGGCCAGCTTCATCAACCCGAGATCCCCGACGGGTCCGTGGTCGGGCCAGCCCCACCCCTGCGCGGCGATCACGCCGATGCTCCACGGCCCGACCTGCGGCTCGCGGGCGAGCCGCGCCTCCACGGCGCCGGGATCGAGCGCGCCGAGCCGCTCGAGGTCGACACGGCGCAGGAGGCCGACCAGCGCGTCGGCGCGCCGCGTGGCGAGGCGAGCTTGCACCTCGGCGTTGGTCTCCCGAGCCGACTTGGAGTTGGCCGTGGACGTATGATCACGGTCGGCCCCGTCCGGTTGCCGACCGCCCTCAAAATGC
>JBMTER010000209.1:0-2838 GCA_049433345.1 Gaiellales bacterium
GGCGACGATCTCGCGATCGTGGTGGTGGCCAACCGCCCGGGCGACGGCACGGCCGAGCTGGTGCGCGAGCGCTACCCGGACGTCGTCCTGGTCGAGCAGCCCGATACCCGCTCCTACGCCGAGAACCAGGCCGTCGCCTTCGCCGCGGCGCCCGGCGAGCAGCTCGTGATCGTCAATCCCGACGCCGTCGCGCAGCCCGGCTGCCTCGCGGCGCTGCTCGCGTTCATGGACGAGCACCCCGCCTGCGGCGTGGTCGCGCCCGTCCTGCGCAACCTCGACGGCAGCTACCAGGCGGCCGCGCGGCACTTCCCGGAGCCGGTCGGCTCCGTGCTCCGCCGCACCCCGCTGCGGCGCCTCCTGCCCCCCGAGCGGCACGCGGCCGGCCACTACCTCGGCGAGCCGGATGGCCCACGCGCCGTCGACTGGTCGCTCGGCGCCTTCCTGATGATCCGCCGCGAGGCGTGGGACGACGTCGGCGGGTTCGACGAGGCGTTCGCGCCGCTCTACGTCGAGGAGATCGAGCTGCAGTGGCGGATGTGGCAGCGCGGCTGGGAGGTCTGGCAGGAGCCGGCCGCCGAGGTCGTGCACGCCCACCAGGCCGCCTCGGACGGGCCGTTCCTCGACCATCGCACGGTCTGGCACCTGCGCAACGTCGCGCGCTTCATCCGCCGCCATCCCACGGTGCTCGCCGGGCAGGCGCCCGGGCTCGCGCCGTCCGAGCGGCCTCAGACGAGCGAGCGGTAGAGCTCGACGTGGAGCGCGGCCGCGCGCTCCCAGCCGCGGGTCGCGGCCCGCGCGCGTCCGAGGATCGCGAGCTCATCCGCGCGGCCGATCGCCGCGTCGATCCCGGCGGCGATCGAGCGCGGATCGAGCGGTTCCACCAGCACGGCCGCATCGCCGGCGGTCTCGGGCAGGGCGCCCGCGCGGGCGCAGGCGCCCGCGGCGCCCGCGGCGAACGCCTCGAGCACCGGCAGTCCCGACCCCTCATGCAGCGACGGCACGGCGACGCACGCCGCATTGCGGTAGAGCGCGCGCAGCGTGCGATCATCGACCCGGCCCAGCCGCACGATCCAGTCCTCCGGGGGCACGTCGTCCGCGCCCCAGCCGTCTGCGCCGGCGAGGACGAGTCGCTCGGGGGCGCCCGCCGCGCGCCGTCGCCGCATCGCCTCGGCGAGGCGGCCGAGATTCTTGCGCGGCTCGGGCGTGCCGACGGCGAGCACGTACGGGCCCTCGACGGGTACCGGCAGGTCGTCGTCCACGCCCCAGAAGGGATCGACGCCGAGGCCGATCACGTGGATGCGGTCGGCGACGGTCGGTACGAACGCGGCGAGGTCGGCCGCGGTGTCCTCGGAGATCGCGACGATCGCCGCGGCCGCGTCGACCACCCGACCCAGCGTGCGGCGCGTGTAGGCGCGGTTCCAGCCCGAGAGGGTCTCGGGGAAGCGCACCACGGCGAGATCGTGGACGGTGACCACCGTCGGCGGCTCGCCGGCCGCGAGCGGGCCGCGGGGGAGGGGCGAGTGCAGGACGTCGGCGGCGCGAGCGCGAGCCTCCCGGCGGGCACCCCGCGGATGCCACGCGAGGTCGTGGCGCAGGGCGAGGGCGCGCCGCCCGGGTGATCCCGGCGCGGGTGCGGGCCCCGTGCCGAGGCGCAGGAGCTCGACGTCGGGTCGGGCGTCGAGCGCATCGGCGAGCGCCAGTGCGGTGCGGGCCACCCCGGCCCGCCCGAGCCGCGTCGCGGACAGGTCGAGCGCGACCCGGAGCGGCCGCGCGGAGGCGCTCATCCCCGCGTCTGCCCCGAGCCGATCACGACGTACTTCGTCGTGGTCAGGTCCTCGAGGCCGATCGGGCCCCGCACGTGCAGCCGCGCCGTCGAGTTGCCGACCTCGGCGCCCATCCCGTACTCGCCGCCGTCGGTGAAGCGCGTGGAGGCGTTGACGTAGACGCAGGCGGAGTCGACGCCGTCGACGAAGCGCTCGGACGCCTCGATCGAGTCGGTCACGATCGCCTCGGAGTGGCCGGTCGAGTAGCGGTCGATGTGGTCGAGCGCCGCGTCGAGGTCGTCGACGACGCGGACGGCCAGGATCAGGTCGAGGTACTCGGCGTCCCAGTCCTCATCCGTGGCCTCGGCGATCTCGAAGCCCGCGGAGGCGCGGGCCCGCTCGTCGCCGCGCAGCTCGACGCCGGCGTCGCGCAGCGCGCCGAGCACCGGCGGCATCAGGTCGAGGCGGTCCGCGTGGACCAGCAGGGTCTCGGCGGCGTTGCAGACGCCGGGGCGCTGCGCCTTCGCGTTGACGGCGATCGCCACCGCCATCTCGGCGTCCGCGTCGCGGTCGAGATAGACGTGGCAGACGCCACCGGCCGCCGCTAGCACCGGGATGCGGCTCCGCTCGAGCAGGAAGTCCTTGAGCGCCTCGCCGCCGCGGGGCACGACGATGTCGGCGGCGCTCGCATCCGCGACGAGCTCGCCGAGGTCCTCGCGCGAGCCCTCGATCGGGATCACGGCGTCCTCGGGCAGTCCCGCGTCGGCGAGGCCGCCGCGGACCGCCGCGGCCAGCGCCGCGTTCGTGCCACGCGCCGACGCCGACCCGCGCAGGAGCGCCACGTTGCCGGACTTGATGCAGAGCGCGGCGACGTCGACGGTCACGTTCGGCCGTGCCTCGTAGACGACCAGCACGCGTCCGATCGGCACGCGCACCTTGGAGAGCTCGAGCCCGTTGTGCAGCACGCGGTCCTCGATCACGCGGCCGACGGGATCGTCGAGTCGCGCGACGTCGCGGACGGCGGCGGCCAGGGCGGCCAGGCGCCCCGCGTCGAGGGTGAGGCGGTCGACGAGCG
>JBMTER010000210.1:0-2805 GCA_049433345.1 Gaiellales bacterium
CCGCCTGCGGCTAGTCGCCGCTCCGGCCGTCGCCGTCGAGGCGCTCCTCGAGCCCGATCATGGGCTCGATCTCCTCGCCGGCGATGCCGAGCTCGTCGCCGGCGGCCACGGCGCCGATGATCTCCGGCGTCCACGGCTCGCGTGGCTCGATCTCGATGGACCCGTACTCCTTGAGGCCGGTGGAGGCCGGGATCAGCTTGCCGATGATCACGTTCTCCTTGAGGCCGGTCAGGTTGTCGGTCTTGCCCTCGATCGAGGCGTCCGTCAGGACCTTCGTGGTCTCCTGGAAGGAGGCCGCCGACAGGAAGCTCTCGGTCGCGAGCGACGCCTTCGTGATGCCGAGCACCTGCTGCTCGCCGGTCGGCACCTGCGTCTTCTTGACCTTGGCCTGCTTCTTCTCGAGGGCCACGCGGTTCGAGACGAACTCCGACACCTCGACCAGCTGGCCGGGCAGGTAGTCCGTGTCGCCCGGATGGTCGACGAGCACGCGGCGCGTCATCTGGCGGGCGATCACCTCGATGTGCTTGTCGTTGATCTCCACGCCCTGGTCGCGGTAGACGCGCTGGACCTCCTCGGTCAGATAGCGCGTCGCCCGGTCGAGGCCGGAGGCCATCAGGTCGGGCGGCGACAGGACGCCGTTGACGATCTGCTGGCCGCGGACCACGATCTGGCCGTCCTCGACGATCTCCTCGGCGGTGCGGGAGTACGGGATGCCCTTCGTGATCCACTCCGCGAGCGTGCGCGTCATGCGCTCGCCCTTGTAGTAGATGACGGCGCCCTCGCCCTTGACCTCGCGCACCTCGATGTCGTCGCGGCGCGGGAGGACGAAGACGAACTGGCCGGTCGTCTTGGCCCGGCGGATGACGCGGCCGTCGACGTGCGCGACGGCGCCCGGCATCTTCGGGGTGCGCGCCTCGAACAGCTCGACGACGCGCGGCAGGCCGTGCGTGATGTCCGCGCCCGCGACGCCGCCGGTATGGAACGTGCGCATGGTCAGCTGCGTGCCCGGCTCGCCGATCGACTGGGCGGCGATGATGCCGACCGCGTCGCCGACCTCCGAGCGCGAGCCCGTCGCCGGCATCACGCCGTAGCAGGCCCCGCAGACGCCGACCTCGGCCTCGCAGGTGAGGACGGAGCGGACCGGGACGGTGCACTCCGCGTCGATCATCTCGTTGAGCGCCCAGACCAGCGTGCGCAGCTGCAGGACGCGGACCTCGTCGGCCGTGCGGTCCTCATGCGGCTTGGAGGGGTAGCCCTCCTCCTCGAGCCGGCGCATGAACTTCTCCGGGTTCTTCATGTCGTCGACGGCTTCGAGCGTGAAGTACGGGTCCTCGCCCTTGGCCTCGCGCTTGAAGACCTCGGCGAGGTCGGCCAGGCCGACGGCCTTGGCCAGAGCGACCGGGTCGGGCTCCTTGCCCGCCTTGTCGATCTCGCCGTCGACCTTCTCGAGGACGCCCGCGACGTGCCGGGCCTTCTCCTCGTAGAGCTCCGTCGCGAACGAGCGGCTGATCGGCGTGCCCGCCGGCAGCGTGTCGCCGCCGCCGATCCCGATGTCCTGCGCCAGCACGCGGCCGGCCAGCTGGTCGGACGGGCGCGGGTCGAAGCCGGCGGAGCGGCGCTGGATGGCGCCGCCGCGGACCTCGTACGTCGGGCGGCGGTCCATGAAGGCCGGGACCTCGACGTAGCGCTCGGTGCCGCAGTCCTCCTCGCGCACGATCACGTCCTGGGAGACGTCGACGAGGCGCCGCGTCAGGTAGCCGGAGTCGGCCGTGCGCAGCGCGGTGTCGGCGAGGCCCTTGCGGGCGCCGTGCGTGGAGATGAAGTACTCGAGGACGTCGAGGCCCTCCATGAAGTTGGCCTTGATCGGGCGCTCGATGATCTCGCCCTTCGGATTCGCCATCAGGCCGCGCATGCCGGCCAGCTGGCGGATCTGCTTGAACGAGCCGCGGGCGCCGGAGTTGGCCATCATGTAGACGGGGTTCATCTCCCAGAAGGCGTCCTTCACCTTCTCGCCGACGGCGTCCGTCGCCTCGTTCCACAGCTGCACCACCTTGCGGTGGCGCTCCTGGTCGGTGATCAGGCCGTCCATGTACTGCTCCCACGCGCCCTCGACCCTCGCCTCGTAGTCGGCGAGGATGGCGGGCTTCTCGGGCGGGGTGACGATGTCGTTCTTCGAGATCGTCACGCCCGACTGGGTCGCGTACTTGAAGCCGAGGTCCTTGATCACGTCGAGGACCATGGCCACCTCGGACGGGCCGTGGCGGTCGACCAGCGCCGTCACGAAGTCCGTGATCTCGCGCTTCGTCAGCGCCGAGCGCACCTCCTCGACGTCGTCCTCCTCCAGCTCGCGGCCGAGCTGCTCCTCGAGCGCGATCGTGAGCTCGTGGTTGAGGATGGCGCGGCCCGGCGTGGTCACCGAGCGGGTGCCGTCCGGGTTGCGCAGGACGATCGGGCCCTGCAGCGGGACGCGCCTGTGGTCGAGGGCGATCTGCACCTCGTCGGCACCGCCGAACGTGCCGTGCGAGCCGATGTCCTTCCCGCTCTCGCCCGCGTCGAGGCGCGCCTGCAGGGCGGCCGTGTCGGCGTGCGAGTAGGTCAGGTAGTAGAGGCCGATGACCATGTCCTGCGACGGCGTGGCGAGCGGGCGCCCGTTGGCCGGCGACAGGATGTTGTGGGCCGACAGCATCAACAGGCGCGCCTCGGCCTGGGCCTCGACGCTGAGCGGCACGTGCACGGCCATCTGGTCGCCGTCGAAGTCCGCGTTGAACGCGTGGCAGACGAGCGGGTGCACCTGGATCGCCTTGC
>JBMTER010000211.1:0-2778 GCA_049433345.1 Gaiellales bacterium
GGCGGAAGAAGAGGCGCGATTTGTTCCAGAAATGACCCGCCCGCGCCTGCGCGTGACCCGCACCGCAGCCGTGCTGCGCTCGCGCGCGACCGTGTCGAGCGCGGGCACGATCACCCAGCGCGTGACGGCGCGCATCGGGCGACGCACCCGCACCGTCTGCATCACGCGCATCGACGTGAACGCCGCCGGCACGCGCACCGTCAGCTGCCGCCTGACGCGTGCCGCCCGCCAGGCGCTGCGCCGCTCGAAGCAGCGCTACACCGTGCGCACGACCTTCACGACCGCGTCCGACAGCGCGAACACGACGAGCCGGCTGACGGCGAATCGGCGCCGGTAGCGCTCGGCCCCGAGCGGCGCAGCCCGTCGCGCGGCACCGGCCCGCGCCGGCTCCGTCCGACCCGATCGCGATTCTTCGGGTCGTGGAGGTCCTGGACGTCGACGGCGTGCGCGTGGCCGTGCGCCGCTCTCCCCGGGCCCGCCGCATCCGCCTCGTGGCGAAGGCCGGCTCGGGCGTCGAGCTGGTGCTGCCGCGTGCCGGCGGCGAGGACCTCGGCCGCGAGCTGGTCGCCGCCCAGCGCGACTGGATCGCCCGTCAGGCCGCGCGCCTCGACCGCCGCGAGCTCGGCCTCGAGCGGCCCGGGATGGTCTGGCGCCACGGCACGGCGGTGCCGCTCGACCTGCGCCACGCCGAGCGCCCGCGGGTCCTCGCCACGGATGCGCGCGTGACGATCGCCGCCCCCGACACGGCGGCCGCGGGGCGGATGGCGGAGCGCTGGTACCGCGAACAGACGCGTCGCGTCGCGCAGGCGCTGATCGACGATCTCCCAGCGCCCCACCCCGCGGCGCTGCGGATCGCCGACGGCTCGTCGCGCTGGGGCTCGTGCAGTCGCAGCGGCACGGTGTCGTTGTCGTGGCGGCTCATGCTGGCCCCGTTCGCCGTCCTCGACTACGTGGTCGTGCACGAGCTCTGCCACCTGCGCCACCTCGACCACGGACGCCGCTTCTGGACGGCCGTCGAGGCGCTGCGGCCCGACTGGCGCGCGCAGCACGAGTGGCTCGCCCGTCATGGCGCCGAGCTGCACGCCTACGACCCCGCCTGCGCCGTCGCGTCCCTGCGCGTCGCGGCCTGACGCCGCGCTAGGTTGCCGGCGTGACGAGCCGTCCCGCCCGCATCGCCGTCGTCGGCGCCGGTCCCGCCGGTTTCTACGCCACGGGCCACCTGCTCGACGCGGACGCCGCGGTCGAGGTCGACCTCTTCGACCGCCTGCCCACCCCGTGGGGCCTCGTGCGGGCCGGCGTCGCGCCCGACCACCCGAAGATCAAGGCCGTCTCGAAGGTGTTCGAGAGGATCGCCGACAAGCCGGGCTTTCGGATGTTCGGCAACGTCGAGGTCGGCCGCGACCTCGAGCACGCCGACCTGATGCGCCACTACGACGCCGTCGTCTACGCCTACGGGGCGCAGGCCGACCGGCGCATGGGCATCCCCGGCGAGGACCTGCCCGGCTCGCTCCCGGCGACCGCCTTCGTCGCCTGGTACAACGGCCACCCCGATTTCCGCGACCTCGACCCCGACCTGTCGGTCGAGCGGGCCGTCGTGATCGGCAACGGCAACGTCGCCGTCGACGTCGCGCGCATGCTGGTCCTCGCGCCCGAGGAACTCGCGCCGACCGACACCGCCGACCACGCGATCGCCGCCTTCGCCGGCTCCGCCGTTCGCGACGTGGTGATCGCCGGGCGCCGCGGCCCGCTGCAGGCCGCCTACACGAATCCCGAGCTGCTCGAGCTCGGCGAGCTGCAGATCGCCGACGTCGTCGTCGACCCGGCCGAGGCCGCGCTCGACCCGCTCAGCGCGGCGGACCTCGCCGATGCGGCGCAGCCCGAGCAGCGCAACGTCGAGACCGTCCTCGAGTACGCGCAGCGGGCCCGCACGGACCGCCCCCGCACGGTCACGCTGCGCTACCTCCTGTCGCCGCTCGAGATCCGCGGCGAGGGCCGCGGCGAGGAGGTCGTGTTCGCGCGCAACCGCCGCGAGCGGAGCGACGACGGCGGCCTGCTCGCCGTCCAGACCGACGAGACCGAGACCATCCCCTGCGGGCTCGTCCTGCGCAGCGTCGGCTATCGCGGCCTGCCCGTCGAGGGCGTGCCGTTCGACGAGCGCCGCTGCACGATCCCCCACGCCGAGGGCCGCGCCCTCAACGCCGCCGGCGCACCGGTCCCCGGCGTCTACTGCACGGGCTGGATCAAGCGCGGTCCGAGCGGGGTGATCGGCACCAACAAGAAGGACGCCGTCGAGACTGCCGACGCCCTGCTCGCCGACCTCGCCGCCGGGCGCCTGCCCGCGCCGGCCGAGCCGGACCCCGCCGCCATCGAGGCGCTGCTCGCCGAGCGTCGCCCCGAGGCGATCGGCTACGGCCACTGGCAGGCGATCGACGCCCACGAGCGCGCGCTCGGCGAGCCGCAGGGCCGCCCGCGCGTCAAGCTCTGCTCGTGGGACGAACTGCTGGCGCCGCGCTAGGCGGCGATCCGCGGCTGCCTCGGCGCAGCCAGCGCGCAAGCCGCTTTCTCGGCACTCTGATGAGCGTTGAGCGCAGACAGCGTCTGCGCGTTTCACACGTGTGCAGTGCGGGAGCGGTAATTCCTCATTGTTCCATACCATTTAGTTGGTGCATACGACCATGTCCATCGCGAATGAACCCCGTTCGGCGGCTCAGTGTCTCCGCCCCTGTGAGGTTCAATAGTTGCGAAGGATGGTGAAGCGGGTTTGGGTCGGGGCCGCGG
>JBMTER010000212.1:0-2772 GCA_049433345.1 Gaiellales bacterium
CGCCGCGACGGACGCGGCCCGACGCGCCTTCGTGGCGAACGCATCGCACGAGCTGCGCACCCCGGTCTTCGCCCTGTCCGGCTTCATGGAGCTGCTCACGGACGAGGAGGACGCCGCGCGGCGCGACCAGTACCTGTCCACGATGGCCGACCAGGTCGCGCGCCTGACGCGTCTCGCCACCGACCTGCTCGACCTGTCGCGCCTCGACGCCGGCAAGGTGCCGCTCGACATCGAGCCGGTCGAGCTGTCCGCCGTCGCGGCCCGCACCGCCGCCGACCTGGCCGCCGGGGCCCGCGCCCGCGACGCGAGCGGCGCCGGCGGCGCCGCGCCGGCGAGGGCCCGCGGCGACGAGACCCGGATCGGGCAGATCACCCGCGTCCTCGTCGACAACGCGCTGCGCCACAACCCGGCGGGCGTGCGCGTGCGCATCCTCACGCGCGCCGCCGGCGGGATCGCGTCGCTCGCCGTCGAGGACTCGGGCCCGCCGATCCCGGCGGAGGACGCGGCGGCCGTGTTCGGGCGCTTCGCCCGCGGCCGCGGCGCGGGCGAGGGCTCCGGGCTCGGGCTCGCGATCGCCTCCGAGCTGGCCGAGCGAATGGGCGGCCGACTGGTGCTCGAGCAGGGCCACGGCCGCAAGGCGTTCCGGCTCGACCTCGCCGCCGATGCGGGGGAACCCCTGCCGCCGTCCGCCTGATCCCGGCTAGGCTCGGGGCATGGCCCCGGCGCGGCGCACCCTCACCGTCGTCTCGAATCGCGGGCCGATCCAGTACTCGACGATCGACGGCGCGCGTGTGGCGCAACGCGGCTCCGGCGGGCTCGTGTCCGCGCTGCGGGGACTGATCGGCGCACACGACGTGACGTGGATCGCGTGCGCGATCACCCCCGAGGACCACGCGGTGGCGGCGGAGCACGCGGGCGCGGCGGTGCAGGAGGAGGACGCCGCGGGCCACCCGTTCCGGCTCCGCTTCGCCGAGCCGGACCCGGCCGACTTCGCCGCGATGTACGAGCAGATCGCCAATCCGCTGTTGTGGTTCGTGCAGCACCGGCTCTACGGCGACGGCGTCGAGCCGGCCTCCGACGAGGAGCTGCGCGCCGGCTGGGCGGGCTATCGCCGCTACAACGACGCGGTCGCCGAGGCGGTGGCGCGCGAGGCGACGGGCGCTGCGGTGATGGTCCACGACTACCAGCTGTACCTCGTCCCGCGGCTCCTGCGCGAGGCGGGTGCGACCACGCCGATCCTGCACTTCACCCACATCCCGTGGCCCGAGCCGAACGCCTGGTCGCGGCTGCCCGCCGACCTGCTCGAGGAGCTCCTGCTGGGCCTGCTCGGAGCGGACATCATCGGCCTCCAGACACGCGCCGACGGCGAGCGTCTCCTCGCCACGTGCGCCGCGGCGCTGCCCGGCGCCGACGTCGATCCCGAGGCCGGCACGGTCCGCGTCGACGGGCACGAGACGCGGGTGCGCCACTATCCGATCTCGATCGACCCGACCGGCTTCCGCCGCGTGCGCGATGCGCCGGCCGCGCTCGCCGCCCATGCCGCGCTCGTGCGGGATCGGCCGCGACGGCTGATCCTGCGCGTGGATCGCAGCGACCCGTCGAAGAACAGCGTGCGCGCCTACCACGCCTACGACCGCCTGCTGGAGTGCCGTCCCGACCTGCACGGCGAGGTCGCGATGCTGGCCCTCGTCGACCCGTCGCGCCTCGCCGTGCCCGTCTACGCGCAGCACCTCGCGGAGATCCGGGCGGTGGCCGCCGCCGTCAACGAGCGGCACGGCACGGGCACCTGGCTCCCCATCGACCTGCGGATCGGCGATAACTTCCCCTTGGCCGTCGCCGCGTACCGCGAGTACGACGTCCTCCTCGTGAACCCCATCGCCGACGGAATGAACCTGATCTCGAAGGAAGCCCCCCTCCTCAACGAGCGTGACGGCGCCGTCGCGCTGTCGGTCCGCGCCGGCTCGTTCGCCGAGCTCGGCGCGGGGTGCGGGCCCGGCGAGCCGCTCGACGGCGGCCAGACGTCGGCCGCACTCGAGGCGGCGCTCGAGCTGCCCGTGGCCGAGCGCGCGCTTCGCGCCGACGGGCTGCGGCGGGCCGTCGAGGCGCACGACGTGGCGGCGTGGATCGAGCAGCAGCTCGACGATCTGGCCCGCCTGCCGGAGGCCGTGCGGTGACGGACGCGCTCCTGATCGTCGCCGCCCTCAACGGCACCCGCACGCGCGAGGAGTGCCCGAAGCTGCCCGTCACGCCGGACGAGCTGGCGGCCGAGGCGCGCCGTGCCGTCGACGCGGGCGCAGGCATGGTGGCGCTCGCCGCACCGGCCTTCGACCTCGTCGTCGACGACGTCGTCGCGGCCGTCCGCGCCGCCGTCGATGCGCCGATCCTGCTGTCGACGCAGCGTCCACGGCAGACGTCGCTCGGCACCGTGACGGCCCTGTTCGGCATCCTCCGCGACGTCCCCGACCTCGGCGCGGTGCACGTGCGCCCGCCCGCGCCGGACCTGCCCGCGCACCGCGAGGAGGCCCGCCAGATCCTCGAGGCCCTCGACGGCGCCGGGGTCCGCCCCGTGCCGGTCGCCGCCGGCCTCGACGCGATCGGCGACCTCGAGGTGCTCGGCGACGACGCCCTGCTCGGACGCGCGCCGTTTTTGACGCTGGCGCTCGGCGGCTCGGCCTCGACCGATCCCGACACCGCGGCCGGCACCCCGCAGAACGCGCTGCGCCTGATCGACCACGCGCGCTCCGTGCTCGCGGGCCTGCCGCTCGTGGCCGG
>JBMTER010000213.1:0-2749 GCA_049433345.1 Gaiellales bacterium
GCCCGGCACGGAGCAGGAGTGGGGCGGCATCATCCGCCACGGCGCGAAGCTCCTGTACGCGTACGGCGAGGCGACGGTGCCGAAGCTGACCCTGATCACGCGCAAGGCCTACGGCGGCGCGTACGACGTGATGGGCTCGAAGCACCTGCGCGCCGACGTCAACCTGGCCTGGCCGACCGCCGAGGTCGCGGTGATGGGGCCGGACGGCGCCGTCAACGTCGTGTACCGCAAGGAGCTCGCGGAGGCCGCCGACCCGGACGCCCGCCGCGAGGAGCTGATCGCCGACTACAAGGCGCGCTTCGCGAACCCGTTCACGGCCGCCGAGCGCGGCTTCGTCGACGACGTCATCCCGCCGCGCGAGTCGCGCCACGCCCTCGTCGACGCCCTCGAGGCGGCGCTCACGAAGCGCGTCGAGCGCCCGCGCCGCAAGCACGGGAACATCCCGCTGTGAGCGAGCCGACGGCCGAGCAGCGGGAGGCGGCGGAGCGACGCGCGATCGACGCGGCGCTCGCGCGGGTCGAGCGCAGCGCGCCGCTCGCGGGGCACCCGGCGCACGCCAGCGCCTGGCGCCGGCAGGCGGCCCGCGAACTCGTCGACGACGGGATGCGCGGATGACGCCGCCGTTCGAGCGGGTGCTGGTCGCCAACCGCGGGGAGATCGCGATCCGCGTGTTCCGGGCGCTGCGCGAGCTCGGCATCGGCGCCGTCGCCGTCTACTCGGAGGCCGACGCGGACGCCCCGCACGTGCGCTACGCCGACGAGGCCGTCCTGCTCGGCGCGGCCGCGCCGGCGGAGTCGTACCTCAACATCGAGCGCATCGTCGACGCCGCGCGCCGCACCGGCGCCCAGGCGATCCACCCGGGCTACGGCTTCCTGGCGGAGAGCGCGCCGTTCGCGAGCGCGGTCCAGGAGGCGGGTCTCGTCTGGATCGGCCCGCCGCCGAGCGCGATCGACGCGATGGGGTCGAAGATCAACTCGCGCGTCCTGATGGCGGAGGCGGGCGTGCCGATCGTGCCGGGCACGACCGAGGAGATCAGCGACGCCGCGCGGGTGATCGAGCTCGGCGAGCAGTACGGCTGGCCGATCGCCCTGAAGGCGAGCGCCGGCGGCGGCGGTCGCGGCCTCAAGGTCGTGCACGAGGCCGCGGAGGCCGAGCGCTCCCTCGAGGCGGCCAAGCGCGAGGGCGAGGCCTGGTTCGGCAACGGCGCGGTCTACGTCGAGAAGTACGTCGAGGATCCGCGCCACGTCGAGATCCAGGTGCTGGCCGACACGCACGGCAACGTGATCCACCTCGGCGAGCGCGACTGCACGCTGCAGCGCCGCCACCAGAAGATCGTCGAGGAGGCGCCCTCGCCCGCCGTCGACGAGGACCTGCGCACCCGCATGGGCGCGATGGCGGTGAACGCCGCGAAGGCCGTCGACTACGTCGGCGCCGGCACCGTCGAGTGCCTGCTCGACCGGCACGGCGACTTCTACTTCCTGGAGATGAACACCCGCCTCCAGGTCGAGCATCCCGTCACGGAGCTCGTCACCGGCGTCGACATCGTGCGCGAGCAGATCCTCGTCGCCGCCGGCCACCCGCTCGGCTACGCGCAGGAGGAGATCGTCCTGCGCGGCCACGCGATCGAGTGCCGCGTCAACGCCGAGGATCCGGGCAACGGCTTCACGCCGTCACCGGGTCGCCTGCTCCGCCACCGGCCGCCGAGCGGGCCCGGCGTGCGCGTCGAGTCGGGCGTGGAGGAGGGCGGCGAGATCAACGACCGCTACGACCCGATGGTCGCGAAGCTGCTCGTCTGGGACACGACGCGCGAGCGCGCGATCGCGCGCATGCGGCGCGCCCTTGACGAGTACGAGATAGTCGGACCGAAGACGCTGCTGCCGATGCACCGGATCGTCATGCGCGCCCCGGAGTTCATCGCGGGCGAGACCTGCGCGGGCCTCGTCGAGGGCCGCTGGGCCGATGCGTGCGCGGCGCTGCCCGGCGAGGAGGCGGCCGCGGTGGCGCCCGCCGCGACCGGCGGCGGGACGGTCCCGCGCCGCGTCGCCGTCGAGGTCGGCGGCCGGCGCTACGACGTCGTGCTGCGGGTCCCGGGCCAGGCCGGCGCCGAGGAGGCGCGCGAGCGGATCCGCGTCCGCCAGTCCGGTGCCGCCGGCGGCGCGTCCGACGGCGCGATCGTCTCGCCGATGCAGGGCACCGTGCTGGCGATCGAGGTCGCCGAGGGCGACGCGATCGAGCCCGGCCAGGTCGTCGCGGTGGTCGAGGCGATGAAGATGGAGAACGAGGTGACGGCGCTCCACGGCGGCGTCGTCGGCCAGGTGCTCGCGCAGGCGGGGCAGGCCGTGCAGGCCGGCCAGCCGCTGATCGAGCTCGCGGACGGCTAGCCGGCAGCCACCGCTCCTCCGGCGGAGCCGGGGTCGTCTATCGTCCCGTCCGATGTCGACCGGAGAGGCAGAGGTGCGCGACGGCGAGCCGATGTACGTACGCGACGCCGTGTTCGAGCCGATCGACACGCCGACCGCGGTCGACGAGGTCGCGCGCCGGATCCGCCAGGCGATCGTGCTCGGCGTCCTGCGCGACGGCGATCGGCTGCCCGCCGAGACGGAACTCGCGAAGCGCATCGGCGTGGGCGTGATGACCGTGCGCGCGGCCCTCTCGGAGCTGCGTGCCGACGGCCTGCTCGTCACGCACCGGGGTCGCCTCGGCGGCTCCTTCGTGGCCTCGTCGGACAAGGCGCTGCTCGCCGGCGGCG
>JBMTER010000214.1:0-2709 GCA_049433345.1 Gaiellales bacterium
CGTGGCGTACGACTGGCCAGGCAACGTGCGCCAGCTGGTGAACGCCTGCCGTCGGCTCACAGTGCGCGCGGCGGGCCGCGAGATCACGCGGGCCGACATCCCGGCGGACCTCGGCGGGGCCGGCGCCTCGGCGGGCGGGGCCGGCTCCGGCTGGGCCGCTGCCGGGGGCGTCGCCGCGACCGCCGTGGGGGCCGCCGCGCTCTGCGCACGGGCCGGGGTGCCGTCGCCGCCGCGCAGGCCCCCGGCGGCCGCGACGGCGATGCCGATGACGGCGACGAGGACGAGGCCCGCGATCCAGCGGCGGCGCCGGTACGGCTGTGAAGCGGAGGCGCCCATCACCTCATTGTTCACCGGGTTGCGAGCCGCTCCTCTCGTGCGGGCTCGGGTACGCTCGCGGGGTCGAGCGAGGAGGAGCCGCGATGCGCTGCGTCGTCTACACGGGAGCCGGGGGCAACGAGGTCGTCCGCTGCGAGGAGCGGCCCGATCCCGCCTGCGGCGACGAGGAGGTCCTGATCCACGCCGCGTTCGCCGGCCTCAACGGCGCCGACGTCGCCCAGCGCAACGGCCACTATCCGGCCCCGCCCGGCTGGCCCGCGGATGTCCCGGGCCTCGAGGTGGCGGGCGTCGTCGAGGCGGTCGGCGCGAAGGTGCGCGGCTGGTCCATCGGCGACCGCGCCTACGGCCTCGTCGGCGGCGGTGGCCTCGCCGACCGAGTCGCCGTCCACGCCGACTGCGTCGTGCCCGTGCCCTCCCAGCTCGATGCGCGCGAGATCGCGGCGATCCCCGAGGTGTTCATCACCGCCCACGACGCGATCGCCGTGCAGGCCGGCCTCAGGCCCGGCGAGGTGCTGCTCGTGCACGGCGCCGCCGGCGGCGTCGGTTCGGCCGCCGTGCAGATCGGCGTGACGCTCGGCGCGACCGTGATCGGCGTCAGCCGCCACGCTGAGGGCCGCTCGGCGATCGCTGGCTGGGGCGCCACCGCGATCGACCAGGAGGGCTGGCCCGAGCGGGTGCTGGAGATCACGGGCGGGCGCGGCGCGGACGTGATCCTCGAGCTCGTCGGCGCCCCGAACGTGCCCGGCGACATCCAGGCCCTGGCGCGACGCGGCCGGCTCGCGATCGTCGGGATCGGCGCCGGGCAGAAGGTCGAGCTGGCGTTGCGCGACCTGATGACGAAGCGCGCCACGGTGTTCGGGACGACGCTGCGGGCGCGGCCCCTCGGCGAGAAGATCGACGCGATCGCGCGCTTCCACCGCGAATGCGGGCCGCTCTTCGACGCGGGCCGGCTGCAGCCGGTCATCGACTGCGCCTACCCGTGGCACGAGGCCGCGGACGCGCTCGCCCGTATGGAGGGCCCCGGCAAGGTCGGCAAGGTCCTGCTCGACTTCGCGTCGTCGCCGGCGTAAGCGGAACGCCGGTCGGGCCGACCACCGCCCGACATGCCCGCCACGGATCCGCAACGCCCCCTTCCCTTCGCCCGCCTCGACCGGCAGAATCCGGACCGATGCCCGACGACGCCGCCTACGACGCGGAGCTGGTGCGCCGCGCCCGCGCGGCGCACCGCGCCGACGACATCGAGCAGGCCAAGCGGCTCGCCGCCGAGCTGTGGGCGCGCTACGAGCCGAACGCCCGCATCGCCGCGCGGCGCGTGGCCCGCGGCGACGAGATCGAGGAGGTCTTCGGCCACCTGCAGCTGCGCTTCGTGCTGTGGGTCTACCACCGCGACGAGGAGCCGCGCAGCATGGGCGGCCTGATCGGGCAGATGGCGAAATGGGCGTACGGCGACGTGCAGCGCACGGAGACGCGCCAGACCATCTCCGAGGAGGAGATGAAGCGCACGACGTACCTCGACGACGGCCGCGACCGCTCGCTCGACGACGTCCTCACCCGGGACCAGCTCGAGCGGCTGCTGCCCGTCCTGTCCGAGCGCGAGCGGCTCGTGGTCGAGCGCATGCTCGAGGACGCGCCTGACGGCGAGGTCGCCGAGGAGCTCGGCGTCGAGCCCAACAACCTCCACCAGATCCGCTGGCGCGCCATGAACCGCCTGCGCGCGGCGGCCGAGACGGCAGAATCGGGGACGTGATGGACGACCGCGAGATCCTGCTCGGCGAGCTGATGGGCGAGATGCTGGATGCCCTCGACGCGCGCCGCTTCGACGCGGTCGATCCGATCCTCGAGCGCGCCGGCGATGAGCGCCAGGCCGTCCTCGACATGGTCGAGGTCGCGCTGACCCTGCGCGGCCCGGCCCAGCCCACCCCGGAGGTCGTGCAGGCGATCGCGGACTCGCCGATGTTCGACGAGCGCCCGTGGGCGGAGATCCTCGGCCCGGCTCGCCACGCCATCGGCCTCAGGCGACCCGACCTCGTGGGGGCGCTGGCCTCGCGGCTCGGCATCGCCGACGCGGCCGGGCGCGCGCGCCTCGGCGAGCGCTACCACGAGCTCGAGGCGGGGCTGATCCCGGCGCGGGGCGCCGCGCCCGCGCTCGTGCGAGCTCTCGGCGACCTGCTCGGCGGCATCGGCGAGACCCTCGCCCAGACGCGCTACAACGGGGCGCCGGGACCGGGCCCGGCCGTCGCGTTCAACCGCACCGGGACCCCGCTGGAGGCGCTCGCCGACTCGTCGATGGCCGCGCCGGAGGAGACGACCGACTCCGCGCGCCTCGTCGACGCCCTGTTCGGCGTCTAGCGGCCCGGGTCGTAGTCGTGGCGG
>JBMTER010000215.1:0-2697 GCA_049433345.1 Gaiellales bacterium
CGTCGGCACGCGCCATCGCGTGCCGTCCGTCGGCTGGGCGCTCGTCGAGGACGACCGTCCCGGCCGCTTCGACGTCGAGGCCGCGAAGGCCGCCGGCGTCCCCGACGGGCCGCTGTTCGGGCGGCTGCAGCGCGGCGAGGCCGTCACCCTCGACGACGGCCGCGTCGTCGAGCCCGCGGGGCTGGTCGGCGAGGCCCGGTCCGGGCGCACCCTCGTCTTCAGCGGCGACACTCGGCCCTGCGACGCGATCCTCGCGCGCGCCGTCGACTGCGACCTGCTCGTCCACGAGGCCACCTTCCTCGACGAGGACCTCGAGCGCGCGAAGGACACGCACCACTCGACGGCCCGCGAGGTGGCCGAGCGCGCCCACGAGGCGCGCGTGCGCCTGCTGGCGCTGACGCACGTCTCGATGCGGGCCTCGCCGCGGCTGGTCGAGGAGGAGGCGCGCGCCATCCACCCCGACACGGTGGTGCCGCGCGACCTCGACCTCGTCGAGGTGCCGTACCGCGAGAAGGGCGCGCCCGAGCTGGTCAAAAACGGCGGCCGCGAGGCCTCGTGAAGCGCCTCACCTGGGCCGCCAACCTGACCGAGGCCGAGATGATCGCGGGCCTCCTCGCCCAGGACGGGATCGACGTCGTGATCCAGCGCCAGCCCGGCATGGACGTGCCCGACTTCCTCGGCGGCGGCCCGCGCATCCTGTTCGTCGACGAGGCCGACCACGCGACGGCGGCCGAGGTCGTCGAGGCGCACTTCGGGCTGCGCTAGGCCGACGGTGGAAGGCCCGGAGCGCCGACGTCGTTAGACCCTCTGGACGCCGCCTCGCCGCGTCCGCTCCCTCCGTGTCCGCGACCGCACCCGCCCCCCACTCCCGCGAGCTCACCTCCGGCGCCGAGGCGCGCTTCTGGCCGACCCTGCGCCGCGGCGTCGGCCTCGTGCGCGCCCACCGCGTCGCGCTGGCCGTCTCGATCGTGCTGGCGATCGGCGGGCAGGTCCTGACGATCGCGATCCCGTGGGCGACGGGCCGCGTCGTCGACGAGGCGATGCGGCCCAAGGACACGCAGCAGCTGCGCTACCTGATCGGCCTGATCCTCGCCCTCGCCGTCGCGCGCTTCGTGGTCATGTACCTGCGCCGCATCGTCGCCGGCACGATGGCCGTCGACATCGAGCGCGACCTGCGCAACCTCGTCTACCACCACCTGCTGTCCTTGTCGTTCCCGTTCTTCGATCGCAACCAGACGGGCCAGCTGATGAGCCGTGCGACCGTCGACCTGACGACGCTGCGCCTCTACCTCGGCTACGGGATCCTCTTCTTCACGCAGCACATCGTCACCATCCTCGCCGTCACCGTCGTCCTGCTCTGGATGAACGTGTGGGTGGCCCTGATGGTGCTGGTGATCGTGCCGCCTCTGGCCGTCCTCGCCGTCATCTACGCGCGGCGCGTGCAGCCGGTCACCGCCGAGGGCCAGCAGGCCCTCGCCGAGGTCACGACGCAGGCGGAGGAGAGCGTCGTCGGGGTGCGCGTGATCAAGGCCTTCGGCCAGGAGGACCGCGAGGTGGGCCGCTTCGCCGACCGCACGGGCCGCGTCTTCGCCCTCAACGTGGAGGCGACGCGGCTGCGCTCGATCTACGTGCCGATCATGGACTTCCTGCCCACCATCTCCGTGGCGCTGTTGATCGGGGTCGGCGGCTACGCGGTGATCCGGGGCTCGATGAGCCTCGGCGACTTCGTCACCTACGGCCTGCTGGTGGCCCTGATGGTGATGCCGCTGCGCATGCTCGGCGGCTGGATCGGCGACACGCAGCGCTTCGTCGCGTCGTCGGAGCGCATCTTCCAGATCCTCGACATGCCGACCGACGTGACCGAGCCCGAGGGCGCGCAGCCGTTGCCCGCGGGCGGCGGCGCGATCCGCTTCCGGGACGCCGGCTTCGGCTACGACCCCGAGCGGCCCGTGATCCGGGGCGTCGACCTCGACATCGCGCCCGGCTCGACGGTGGCCATCATCGGCCGCACGGGCTCCGGCAAGACCACGCTCACCCAGCTCGTGCCCCGCTTCTACGACGTCGACCGCGGCGCCGTCGAGGTCGAGGGCGTCGACGTGCGCCGGCTGCGCCTCGACGAGCTGCGCGGCGCGATCGGCACCGTCGCCGAGGACACGTACCTGTTCTCCGCCTCGATCCGCGACAACATCGCCTTCGGCCGCCCCGACGCGACCGACGACGAGGTGCGCCTGGCCGCCCGACGGGCCCAGGCCGCCGGCTTCATCGAGGAGCTCCCCGACGGCTACGGCACCCTCGTCGGCGAGCGCGGCCTGACCCTCTCGGGCGGCCAGCGCCAGCGCATCGCGATCGCCCGCGCGCTCCTGCTCGACCCGCGCATCCTGATCCTCGACGACGCCACCGCCTCCGTCGACGCCTCCACGGAGGCGCGCATCCGCCTCGCCCTCGAGGAGGTGATGCAGGGCCGCACCACCCTGATCATCGCCCACCGCCTGTCCACGATCGCCCTCGCCGACCGCATCGTCGTGCTCGAGGAGGGCCGCGTGGTGGCCGACGGCACCCACGACGAGCTGATCGGCTCGTCGCCCGTGTACCGCGAGATCCACGACCACGGCCTCGTCGAGCGGCGCTTCGTCGACGCCGACGGCGACCACGTCGTCGTGCCCGTCGCGCACGGGGAGGCCGCGTCGTCCGCCGCGG
>JBMTER010000216.1:0-2677 GCA_049433345.1 Gaiellales bacterium
CCGTCCTGCACACGCCGCTCCAGCCCGGCGACGCCCTCACCGACGTCCTGCGGGGCCGGGTCGACGCGGTCTTCTCCGGGCACCTGCACCGCTGCGAGCGGCGCGTCGTCGACGGCGTGCTCGTGATCGTCGCCGGCTGCGGCGGCCAGGGCCCCGGCGACGAGGCCTTCACGCTCGAGTCGAAGGACGCCGCCTTCTCGACCCTCGACTACGGCTTCGTGCGCGTGACCGCCTCGCGTCGCGGCACCGCGATCGAGACGATCGACGAGGCCGGGCGCCTGCGCGACCGGGTCGAGGTCGAGCCGCGATGACGGCGCTGCGCGTGGTGATCGCGCTCCTCGCTCTCGTCGCCGGCGTGGCGGGCCTCCTGATCCAGCCCCCGGAGGTCTTCGCCTTCTCGTCGTCGGCCGCCCTTCTGATCCTCGTGATCGGCTGCGGCGCGGTCGCCGCCGACGCCCTGCCCCTGAAGCCGCTGCCCCTCGTCTGCTCGATCGCCACCGTGCCGCTCGCGGTGGTGCTGTTCCGGCCGTTCTCGGTCGCGCCCGTCGCCTTCGCGATCCTCGCCCTGCAGGGGCTCGCGTGGTGGGCGGCGCGGCGCCGGCGTGCGGCCCGTCCGGCGGCGGCGCCCGCTCCAGGCGCCTGACCTAGCCCCAACCGAGCTCGTCGAGGCGCTCGTCTGAGATGCCGAAGTGGTGCGCCACCTCGTGCAGCACGGTGATGCGGATCTCCTCGCGCACCTCGGCCTCGTCGCCGTCGCACATCGCCACGATCGGCCGCCGGAAGATCAGGATGCGGGGCGGGTCGATCGGCTCCTCGTGGCCGCGCTCGGTCTCGGGCACGCCGAGGTAGAGGCCGAGCAGGTCCGGGGCGTCGGGATCCTCCTCCTCGGCGAGGACGGCGACGTTCTCGAGGTAGGGGAGGGCCCAGTCGGGCAGCTCGTCGAGGGCGCTCTCGATCGCCCGCTCGAAGGCCTCGCGCTCCATCGGGGCGCAGCGTAGGGCAGCCCACGGCGCGCCGCGGGCCGGCGGCGTATGCTCGCCGCGTGATCGTTCGCCGTGTCCTGCCGCTCGTGGCCCTGTTCGCCGCGCTGGTCGCAGCGCCCGCGGCCCATGCGGTGGTCGTCGACCCGGGCGGCCACGTCTGGAAGACCTGGTACTACGACGTCGATCCGGCGGGCAGCGACGCGGACTGCCGGTTTCGCAACGCGCCCGGGCAGGCCGGCGTGGCCTGCCGCACGCTCGCCGGCGCCCTCGCGCGCGCCGAGGACGAGGCCTGGCGCAGCCTGCGCCTCGAGCCGGGCTACCGCGGCCGCGACTTCGTCGACGAGGTCGTCATCACCCTGCCCGCCGGCACCGTCGCGGGCGGCGTCACGACGCGGCTGCCGACCGACCTGCAGATTCGCGGCCGGGGGGCCGCCACCCTCATCTCCGGCGGCCTCGTGTTCGCCAACGCCCACTGCGCGGCGCCCGCCCTCGGGGTCTACGGCCGGTGCGGCTACTTCGGCCCCCGGCGTACGCAGCTGAGCGCCCTCGCCGTGCGCGGTGACGTGCTCGCGCCCCAGACCGCCCTGAGTCTCGACGGTGTCGCCGTTGCCGGCCGCGTCGCCATCGGCAAGGTGGCGGCCGAGCGGCGCAACTCCGACGAGGGCGTCGCGCCGTCGCTCGTGCAGCGCTCGACGATCAGCGCCGGCGGGTCGTGCGAGCCCGCGCTGACCGGGCCGTCGACGACGCGGGCCCAGGCGAGCCAGGCCCCGTCCGTCCAGGTCAGAGACAGCACCCTCAGCGGCGCCGTCGGCATCGACCTGCCGGCCCAGGGCACCGCCTCGGTCGACGGCACCGTCGTCTCCGTCGCCGGTCCCGCCTGCGGCCGGCTGATGGGCATCTCGGCGCGGCTCTCGTCGAAGGCGTGGGTCAACCGGTCGCTGATCAGCCTCGTCGACCCGACCTGCGGCACCTGCGGCCGCGGCGACAAGCGCTTCGAGCGGGCGGGGATCTCCGCCGGCGAGGAGTCGACCGTCGGCGTCGCGGAGACCACGATCGGCGGGCCCTTCTCGATCGGCGTCGACGCCTGGCAGGCGGCCTACGTCACGCTCGAGCGCGTCGCGATCGACGGCGCCGCGGTCGGGGTCGACACCCGCTCCGCCGCCGGTCGCAGCTACGGGATCCTCGACGCCGACGCGGTCGTGCACGCGAGCGGCCCGATCCACGACTGCCGCGCCGGTCGGGCCCCGGCCTGCGCCGAGCTCGGCGATCTCGTCACCGCGGCGGGCCGGGTGCGGCTCGTGCGCACGCCGCTCGGCCTCAACCCCGCCTGGGGCTACTACCCGCGCGGCGACTCGCCGCCCGTCGACGCCGCCGAGCTCGACCGGGCTGGCGAGCGCCTGGCGCGGGCGTGGGCGGAGGGAAGGCTGTTCGACCCTGCTCTCCGTGGCGATCGCTCCCTGCTGCAAGCCTTTCGCGGGTCGGGCGGTGTCGCCCTCAATGCGTCGGCGAGGGCTTCGCCGCGGTCCTCGAGCTCGATCTCGACCGCCTCGTCGAGCGCCGCGCCCGCGATCTCGTGGGCGGCCTCGCCTAGCCCCAGCCGAGCTCGTCGAGGCGCTCGTCCGAGATGCCGAAGTGGTGGGCCACCTCGTGCAGCACGGTGATGCGGATCTCCTCGCGCACCTCGGCCTCGTCGC
>JBMTER010000217.1:0-2650 GCA_049433345.1 Gaiellales bacterium
CCCCGTCCTCGTCATCGGCGACCTGCAGAAGGGCTTCACGGACCCGGCGAGCCCGCTCGGCGGCGACTACACGGAGCTCGTGGCGGAGAACAGGCGGCTCGTCGACGCCTGCCACGACAGGGGCGTGCCGGTCGTCTTCACCACCGTCTACTACGACAAGTCGCCGGCCCAGGCCGCGGCCGTCTTCCAGGCCAAGGTGCCGAGCCTGCTCGTGCTCGAGGAGGGCTCGGAGTGGGCGGAGATCGACGAGCGGCTCGGCATGGACGAGCGCGACGTGCTCGTCGTCAAGCAGTTCGCCTCCGCCTTCTGGGGCACCAACCTCGGCGCCTTGATGGCGGCCTGGCAGGCCGATACCTGCATCGTCACCGGCGTCACCACGTCGGGCTGCGTGCGCGCCACCGTCGTCGACGCGCTCCAGCACGGCTACCGCGTGATCGTGCCGCGCGAGTGCTCCGGCGATCGCGCCCCGGGCCCGCACGAGGCGAACCTGTTCGACATCAACCAGAAGTACGGCGACGTCCTCCCGAACGACGAGGTCGTCGCCTACCTCGAGGGCCTGCCGGCGCAGGAGCCCGCGGTCCCGCGCGGCTGACGCAGGCGTGGACCTGCCCGCGCCGCGGCTGAGGTTCTCCTTCGAGGTGCGGGTCGACGTGGGCCCGCCGCGCCACGTCGGGCGCGGACCGGGTGAGGTGCTCGAGTTCGTCCCGATCACGGGCGGCACCGTCGACGGCCCGGACCTCTCGGGCTCGATCGTCCCGGGCGGCGGCGACTGGATGATCACCCGCGGCGACACGATCGAGCTCGACGCGCGCTACCTGATCGAGGCCGACGACGGGGCCCTCGTCGACGTCGTCAACCACGGCTACTTCCGCGCCGACCCCGCGCAGGTCGCGCGCCTCGACGCGGGCGAGGCCGTGCCGGAGGGCGAGTACTACTTCCGCACGTCGCCGCGCTTCCGCACCGACGCCCCGCGCCACGCCTGGCTCGCCGGCCACGTCTTCGTCGGGCTCGCGCGCGAGGAGGAGCGGCAGATCCGGATCCGCTTCTTCGTCGTCGAGTAGGGTCGCGGGGGTGGACGCAGACGACCCACCCGTCCTGATCGTCGGCGCCGGCATCGGCGGCCTCGTGGCGGCGCTCGCGCTGCACGACCGGGGCATCGGCTGCGTCGTCGTCGAGGCGGTGCGCGAACTGCGTCCCCTCGGTGTCGGCATCAACGTGCTGCCGCACGCCGTGCGCGTCCTCGACGGCCTCGGCGCCGCCGACGGCCTCGCCGGGGATGCCGTGGCCACCGGCTCCCTCGTGTACGCCAATCGGTTCGGGCAGGAGATCTGGCGCGAGCCGCGGGGACGCGACGCGGGCTACGCCCACCCCCAGTACTCGATCCACCGCGGCCGGCTGCAGATGCACCTGTTCGCGCTCGTGCGCGAGCGGCTCGGGCCGGAGGCGGTGCGGCGCGGCCGTGCCGGCGCGGGCCGCGCGCAGGACGCGGACGCCGCGACGGCGCTGCTCGTCGACCGCGACGGGGCGGACGCCGGCGCGCTGCGGGCCGGGGTCCTGGTGGGCGCGGACGGCATCCACTCGACCGTGCGTCGCATCCTCCACCCGGACGACGGCGGCGTGCGCTTCTCCGGGCGGCTGATGTGGCGCGGCGTGACCCGCGCCCGGCCGTTCCTCGACGGGCGGACGATGGTCATGGCGGGCACCCTCGACCACAAGGTCGTCTGCTACCCGATCTCGCCCGTGGCCGACGACGGCCTGCAGGAGCTCAACTGGGTGGCGGAGCTGCGCACCGGCGGCGATGCGCCGCCGCCGCAGGACTGGTCGCGGGCGGTGCCGACCGAGCGCTTCGCCGGCGCCTTCGCGGACTGGGACCTCGGCTGGCTGGACGTGCCCGCGCTGATCGCGGGGGCGCCGGCGGTGTTCGAGTACCCGATGAGCGACCGCGATCCCCTCGACCGCTGGGGCGAGGGGCGCGTGACCCTGCTCGGCGACGCCGCCCATCCGATGTACCCGATCGGCTCGAACGGGGCCTCGCAGGCGATCCTCGACGCCGAGTGCCTGGCTGGCCGCATCAGCGCGCTCGGCGCCGGCCCTGACGCGCTCGCGGCGTACGCGGCCGAGCGCCGGCCGGCCACGGGCGCGATCGTGGAGTCGAACCGCGCGGGCGGCCCGGAGGTCGTGATGCAGCTCGTCGACGAGCGCGCGCCCGACGGCTTCGAGCGGATCGAGGACGTGATCCCACGCGACGAGCTCGAGGCGATCGCGGCGCGCTACAAGCAGGCCGCGGGCTTCACCCTCGGCGACGTCAACCGCTGACGGGGGCTAGGCGCCCGCGTCGCGCAGGACCGCGCGGGCGCGGTCCACGACCGGGTAGTCGACGAAGGTGCCGTCCTCCATCTTGAAGGCGGAGATGCCCCTGGCCTCGTGCTCGGCGAACGCCTGGACGACGGCCTCGGCCCAGGCGACCTCGTCCGCCGACGGCGCGAACACGCCGGCGACCACGGGCAGCTGCTGCGGGTGCAGCACCATCTTGCCCTGGAAGCCGAGCCGCTTCGCCCACTGGGCGGAGGTGCGGGTGCCCTCGTCGTCCTTGAGGCCGAGGAAGGGGCCGTCGATCGGGCCCTCGAGGCCGGGGGCGCGCGCCCCCCCC
>JBMTER010000218.1:0-2644 GCA_049433345.1 Gaiellales bacterium
CCCGACCTCGACGGCCGCTCCCTGCTCGGCGACGAGACCGCCGTCCCCGGCGGGCTGCCCGCCGAGCGCACGCTCGTCCTGTTCGCGTTCCGCCAGCGCCAGCAGGCCCAGGTCGACCGCTGGATCGACCGGGCCGTGGCCGAGCTCAGCGTGCCGGCCTCGCCGCTCGGGCTGCCCTTCGACGCGCCGCGAGCCGTCGTGGAGGTGCCGTGTCTGGGCGGCCAGTGGCGGCCCCTGCGCCGCCTCATCGACGGCGGCATGGCGAGCGGCATCGGGCAGCCCGCCATCCTGGCCCGCACGATCACGGTCTACGGCGGCACGGGTGCCATCCTGCGGGCGCTCGACGCGGAGCCCGACCTCGTGCAGGCGCGGGTCGTCCGGCGCACGGGGGAGATCCTGGCCGCAGCCGAAGGCGAGCCCGAGGGTACGGGCTGGGACGCCGTGGCGACGGCGCTGGCCTAGACGGCGGCGAGTGCCGCGCCCACCAGCGGGGCGTCGAGCCCGAGTGCCGCGGGCTCCACCGCCAGCCCGGCCGCCTCGGCGACGCCGGCCTGGTAGCGCTCGTCGAGCCCGAGCGGCCCGCCGAGGATGAGGAGGTCGACGTCGAGGCCGAGGGCGGCGATGGCCGCGCCGAGCGCCGACCCGCCCGTGCGGATCGCCGTCTCGGCCTCGTCGCGGGCCAGAGCCTGGGCGAGCGTCTGCGTGTCCGCGGCCATGGCGATCGCCGGCCCCGCAGCCGCCTCGAGATCGCGCAGGGCGCCGGTCGGGTCGTCGGGCGGGAAGAGTGGACGGCCGGCCCGGCAGAGCGCCGGATCGAGCGCGGGGCCCGCCTCCAGGTAGACGAAGCCCGCCCGCTCGCGGCCCGCGCCGAAGCGCGCCTCGGCCAGCGCGCCGGCGGCACCGCGCCCGACGAGGCGCACACCGGGCAGGGCCTCGAATGGCTCGACGAGGTCGAGTTCGCGCCAGTCGAACCGTCGCCCGCTCAGGACAGCGCCATCCGCCCCGACCTCCTCCGGCAGGGCGATGCCGACCGCCAGCACACTGCGACCGAGGCCGCGGGCGAGTCCCGCGACGTCGGCGAGGACCGCCTCGCCGCCGCGCCCCGGGCGCGTGTCGAGGACGCGTCGGTCCATCACGCGACCCGTGTCGATGTCGACGTGGGCGGCCGTCAGCTTGACGAGGGCGACGTCGATGGCGCTCGCGATGCTCATACGGGGTCCTTCGGCGGGGACGTCGCCGCCGGCCGAGCCCCGTCGAGAGCCGGCGCGGCGACGTCCTCGAAGCGATCGATGCGCCGCAGGCTCGGGAACACGAGCGCCCACAGGCCCGCGATGCCGATCGAGACGACGCCGCCCAGCACGATCGCGGGCACCGTGCCGATGAAGCGCGCGAGGGTGCCCGACTCGAAGGCGCCGAGCTCGTTCGAGGCGCCGATGAAGACGCGTTCGGCGGCGCCGACCCGGCCGCGCAGGCTCGGCGGGGTCAGAAGCGGCCCGAGGGTGGAGCGGATGAAGACGCTGACCATGTCGGCCGCCGCGAGGCCCATCAGCGCGATCAGGCTGAGCGCGAACGAGTTCGACAGGCCGAACAGGATCGTGAAGGCCCCGAACAGGCCGACGCACACGAGCAGGATCGGGCCGACCTTGCGCTGCACCGGCTTGACGGCGAGCAGGATGCCGACGAGGACCGCCCCGACACCCGGGGTCGAGCGCAGGATCCCGTAGCCGATCTCGCCGACCCCGAGGATGTCGCGCGCGACGACGGGCAGGAGCGCCGTCGCCCCGCCGAACAGCACCGCCACGAGGTCGAGCGAGATCGCGCCGAGGAGCGCCGGGGTGGCCACGATGAAGCGCAGGCCCGCGGTCGCGTCGGAGAGGGTGACGGGCGGCGCGTCGACGACCTTGTGGTCGGTGCCGATCCGCCGCGTGACCGTGAGCACCAGAACGCCTGCGGCCAACTCGAGCAGCATCGCCGCCGCGTACGGCGGCACGTCGCCGAGGGCCTGGAAGGCGCCGCCGAGGAGCGGCCCGGCGATCAGGGCGCCCTGCCACGTCGACGACGACAGGGCCATGGTGCGGGGCAGGGCGCGCGGCGTGACGGCCGCGGCCAGCATCGGGTTGAAGGCCGCGCCCGCGAAGGCGCGCGCGCCGCCGAGCCCCGCCGCGAACAGGTACAGGGGCCAGGCGGCCTCGCCCCAGACGGCGGCGTCGAGGAGGAGCAGGCCCGTGAAGCCGAACGCGGCGAGGTTGCCGGCCGCCGTCACGAAGCGGCGATCGACGCGGTCGGCGAGCTGGCCCGCCGGGATCGCGAGGATCAGGGCCGGGATGAACTCGAACAGGCCGATCAGGCCCAGGACCAGCGGATCGCCGGTGCGCGCGTAGGCCTGCCAGCCGAGCGCGGCCGAGACGACGCCGAAGGACATCGTGGCGGCCAGCTCGGAGGCGAGCAGTCGCGCCACCATCGGCTGGCGCAGGAGCTCGCCCGCGGAGGTGCCGTCGGCGAGGCCGTGCGAGTGGGGGTCGCTCACGCGGGGGAGCGTCGCAGATCAGGGTGCGGCGCCTTGCCGGCCGCCGCGGGGCGGATCAGCCGGCCTTCGGCAGCTTGATGCGGTGGGTGGCGGCGAAGGATGCGCCCTGCTTGGTGA
>JBMTER010000219.1:0-2631 GCA_049433345.1 Gaiellales bacterium
GGTCGGCGTCGCGACGGCGACGCACGCCGCGACGAGCCCGATCGCGGCCATGGCCAGTCGCGCGCGCATCGCAGTGCGCATTCGCGCCGCGCGGGCGCACACCTGCCGAGCGGTCGACGACACGGGTCCCATACTGCCCCAGATCGGAGGCCGCAGGCCCTAGTGCTGCTTGCGCAGCGTGGAGGCCGCCGCGATCCAGCTCGACCAGGACGGCTTCGCCGTGCCGTCGGACGTGCGCAGGCCCGTCGTGTACCAGGCGCCGGCGGGCCGCGGCGGGTTGTCCTCGATCAGGAACCAGATCATCACGTCGACCTGCGGCAGCTGCTTGAAGCGCCGGACGGACTCGTACAGGAACCTCGCCTGCTGCTTGAAGGAGACGGTGTACTGGGACTTCCCCGGAGCGGGCGTGGCCCAGCCGAACTCGGTCACCCAGATCGGGTACTTGCGTCCGAAGATCTGGTTCGACAGCGAGATGAAGGTCTGGAAGTTGCCGACGCCGATGAACTTCGGGTTGGTCCGGCTCTCCTCGCGTCCGTCCTTCAGGCCCAGCCGCGGTGTGTTGTTGTACGGGTGGACCGAGAGGATGTCGAACCTCGCGCGCGCCGCCTTCATGCCGCGCATGAAGTTGATCGGCGTGACGCTGCGCGGCCCGCCCTGCTTGTAGAACGCGCCCGCGACGAACTTGGCGCGCGGGATCTGCGGCTTGACCTGGCTGCGGAGCGTGTGCAGCAGCTTCACGTAGTTGCGCGGCGAGACCGCCTTGCCCTTGACGTACTGGGGCCGGAACGCGAAGTTGGCGTTGGGCTCGTTCCACGTCTCCCAGAACAGGACCCGGGGCAGCGGCTCCGTGGCGCCCGGCGGGGTGTACCGCCCCGAGTAGCGCTTGGCCGCCGCGTAGACGAAGTCCCGCCAGTACCTGGTCTTGGGCATGTGCGTCTCGATGCCCTTCTTCGACTTCAAGGACGACGCCCACGGCGGCGTCCGCCAGAGCGTGAACAGGACGCGGTCCTGCAGGCCGTGGGCCTTCGCGTTGCGGACGAAGGAATCGGTCTCGCCCCACTGGTAGGCCGGGTCGGCCGGGTCGCGCGGCCGCTGCGGCTTCCTCGGCGCCACGTACTTCCACTGCACGTCCCAGCGCATCATCCCGACGTTGAGCTGGTCGACGTCCGCCCAGAAGCTCGCGGCCTGGCCGGTCACGTAGACGTTGTCGAGGAACCCGACCTTCAGCGTCGCCTTCGCGCCGGCGACGGCCGGGGCGGCGAGCAGGGCGAGCGCCGTCAGCGCGAGGAGCGCGGCGCGGAGGGGGATGCGGGGTCGGGCGGGCAAGCGGAATCGGCCTTTCGGGAGGAAGGTCGAGCCCATCCTGCCACACGCCACCCCCGAGCGCACGACCGGTTTCGCACGCCACGGGCGCTGGTAGGGTTCGCCCCCATGGAACCGCTCGACCGTCCCGCCGTGATCGTGGCCGACATGCTCGTGGACTTCGTCACCGGGGCGCTCGCGAACCCCCCCTCGCAGGACACCGTGGCGCCGATCGCACTGCTGCTGGCCGGTGCGCGCGAGCGCTCGTGGCCCGTCTGCTACTGCAATGACGCGCACCTACCCGGCGACGTGGAGGAGCGCGTCTGGGGTGCGCACGCGATGGCGGGAAGCCCCGGCGCCGCGGTCGTCCCGGAGCTCGCACCCGAGGCGGGCGACGTCGTGTTCCCGAAGCGCACCTACTCCGGCTTCGCGGAGACGGGCCTCGACGCGTACCTGCGCCAGCGCGGCGTCGGCACGGTGATCCTGACGGGCCAGCACGCCCACATCTGCGTCCAGCACACGGCCTGCTCGGCCTTCTTCCTCGGCTATCGGGTCGTCCTCGCCGACGACGGCATCTCGGCGTTCACCCCCGAGGACCGGACGACGGGCATCGCCTACATGGAGCAGATGTACGGCGCCGTGACGGCATCGGTCGCCGAGATCCTCGCCGCCGAATCGCACCCGGCCGCCTAGGGGCGTCGGTGCCGGGCCGCGTCGTCGTCGTCGGCTCCGTCAACGTCGACCTCGTGGTCAGGGTCGAGCGGCTGCCCGCACCCGGCGAGACCGTGTCGGGCGGCTCGTTCCGCCGCCACGGCGGCGGCAAGGGGGCCAACCAGGCGGTGGCCGCGGCGCGGGCGGGCTCGGCCACCGCGATCGTCGGCTGCGTCGGCGCGGACGCCGATGGGGATGCGGCTCTCGCCGAGCTCGCCGAGGCCGGCATCGACACCGCCCACGTGGCCCGCAGCGACGGCGAGCACACCGGGGTCGCGGTGATCGCCGTGGATCGCGATGGCCGCAACCAGATCGCGGTCGCGCCCGGCGCCAACCGGGCCGCCGGTCCGTTCCCGGCGGCTGCGCTCGACGGTCCGCCCGGGGTCGTCCTCCTGTCCTTCGAGGCGCCCGACCCGTTGCTCGTGGAGGCCGCCGCGCAGGCGCGCGATCACGGCTGGCAGTTGGTCTGCAACCCGGCGCCGGCACGTGACCTCCCCGCCGGGCTGCTCGCCGCGCACCCGCTCATGGTGCCCAACGAGCACGAGGCCGAGGCGTTGACGGGCACGGCCGATCCCGAGACGGCCGCGCGGGCGCTCGCCGCCGCGGCCGGGGCGCCCC
>JBMTER010000220.1:0-2595 GCA_049433345.1 Gaiellales bacterium
GCGGCTACGACCGGACGCGGCGCGGACCTAGCGTCCGGGGGGTGATCCGGACGCGCGGGCTGACCAAGCACTACGGCGCGACGACGGCGCTCGAGCGCCTCGACCTCGACGTCGCAGCGGGCTCGGTCTTCGGCTTCCTGGGGCCGAACGGCTCCGGCAAGACGACCACGATCCGCCTGCTGATCGGCCTGATCGCGCCGACGCACGGCACCGCGGAGATCGCGGGTGTCGACGTCGCCCGCGACCCGACCCGGGTGCACGCGCTCGTCGGCTACCTGTCGGGCTCCTTCCGGGCCTTCCCCGACATGACCGCGGAGCGCTACCTCGGCTACCTCGCCGACCTACGCGGCGGGGCTGGGCGAGCGGCGATCGGCCCGCTCGCCGAGCGTCTCGAGCTGCCGCTCGGTCGGCGCATCGCCGATCTCTCGCACGGCAACCGCCAGAAGGTCGGGATCGTGCAGGCCTGCATGGGGGAGCCACCCGTGCTGCTGCTCGACGAGCCGACGCAGGGCCTCGACCCGCTCATGCAGCACGTCTTCCTCGACCTCGTGCGCGAGGCGCGCGAGCGCGGGGCGACCGTGTTCCTGTCGTCGCACATCCTCTCCGAGGTCGATGCCGTCGCCGACCGCATCGGCGTCCTGCGGGAAGGGCGCCTCGCGGCCGTCGACACCGTCGCGCACCTGCGCGCCCGCGCCGTCCGGCGGCTCGCCCTGCGCTTCTCGGAGCCACCGCCGCGCGAGGTCCTCAGCGGGGTGGCGGGCGTGCGCGACCTGGTGGTCGACGGTACCGCGCTGCAGCTCACGGTCGAGGGCTCGACGGCGGCGCTGATGGCCGCGCTCGCCCCCTACCGGGTCGAGGACGTCGTCTCCCGCGAGCCCGACCTCGAGGAGGTCTTCCTGTCGGTCTACGACGGGGCGCACGCATGAGCGGCGTCGTCCTGCGCAAGACGCTGCGCGACCTGCGCTGGGCGCTCGTGTGGTGGTCGCTCGGGGTGTTCGCGGTGGTGCTGCTGATGGCGGCCCTGTGGCCATCGGTGCGCGACGTGTACACCACGGAGCTCCTGCAGGCCTACCCGGAGGAGCTGCAGGAGGTCTTCAACTTCGGCGACGCCATGGATGGCGCCACCTACCTCAACATCGAGCTCCACAGCATGATCCTGCCGGTGCTCTTCGGCGTCTTCGCGATCGGCCGCGGAGCGCGCCTGATCGCCGGGGAGGAGCAGGACGGCACGCTCGAGCCCGTCGTCGCGTCGCCGGTGCCGCGCTGGAGCATCCTGCTGCAGAAGGGCATCGGCCTCGCCGTCGCCCTCGTCGCGCTGGGGATCGTCCTCGGGGTCGCCACACTGGTCGGCTCCGCGGTCGGCGACCTCGGCATCCCCGCCCGACAGGCGTTCGTGGGCGCGCTGGCGATGGTGCTGCTCGGCCTCTACGCCGGCGCCACCGCGCTGGCCGTCGGAGCCGGGACCGGGCGTCGCGGCGTCGCGATCGCCAGCGCGGGCCTGATCCTCGTCGGGGGGTACCTGCTGCACGTGATCGGGGCGATCCTGCCCGCCGTCGAGCCGTGGCGGGCCGCCTCGCCGTTCACCCAGGCGATCGACGCGGGGCCCGTCGGCGACGTCGTGCCGTGGGGCTTCGCCCTGCTGGCCGGGACGGCGGTCGCGCTGGTGGCGGCCTCCGTCGGGGTGTTCGCTCGGCGGGACCTGCGGACGCCGTGAGGCTGGGGCGGGAGGATTCGAACCTCCGATCGCGGGACCAAAACCCGCTGCCTTGCCACTTGGCCACGCCCCAGGGCAGAGGGAGCCTAGCGCCCGGGCTGGGTCGGGCTAGGCGCGGCGGCCGGTCAGGAAGCGCCGCAGGCCGAGGGCGATCGCCTCGGCCTCCCGCTGGCGGCCTGCCGGCGACTCGATGATTTGCGCGTCGTGGCGGGAGCGCATGTTGCCGATCTCGGTGAACACCTTCGGCACCGTCGACAGGTTGAGTCCGCCGAGGTCGTCGCGGGCGATGATGCCGCGTTCGCCCTGGTAGTTCGAGACCGGGGTGGGGCCATGGTCGCGCAGGGCGTTGCGGATCGCGACGCCGAGGGCGCGCGAGCGGCTGACCATGCGCGCCGTCTGGCCCGCGACCCGGCGCGGCACGATCACGTGGAAGCCGCGCAGGTCGTGCCCGTCCGCGCCGTCGGCGTGGATCGAGACGGCGGCGTGCGCCCGGGCGCGGTTGCCGATCGCGGCGCGCCGGGTGATGCACGGCCCCGTGCCGGTGTTCGAGCGGCGGGTCAGGATGACGCGCGCGCCGTCGGCGCGCAGCAGGGCGCGCACGCGCAGGGCGACGTCCCAGTTGTGCGCGGCCTCGCGGTAGTCGTTCGCGGTGCGCGCTCCGAACGTGTCGCACGGCTTGTAGTGCGTGCCGGCCCAGACCTCGCGGGCGATGGCGGCCGGATTCGTCCAGTTGCCGCCGTTGTGGCCGGGGTCGAGGAGGACGACGCGGCCCGCGAGCGGCCGCTCCGCGTCCGCGACGGGCGTCGCCGGCGGCGGCGGGGGGCTGCTCTTCGGCTTTGCGGCTGAGGTAGGCGGCGTAATTGCCGTCGTAACGGCGGGCT
>JBMTER010000221.1:0-2587 GCA_049433345.1 Gaiellales bacterium
CGCCGCTGGTCGGCGGCTGGGGCGGCGCGTACGACCTCACGCCCGACTGGCACCCGATCGTCGGCCCGGTGCCCGGGCTCGACGACCTCTGGGTCTGCGCCGGCTGGTCCGGCCACGGTCTCAAGTCGACACCGGCGATCGGCCGGGTCCTCGCGGACCTGCTCGTCGGCCGGGCACCCGCCGTCGACGTGGCGGCGCTCGCGCCCGACCGCTTCGCGCGCGGCGAGCTCAATCCCCTCGCCTACGGGCCGGGCGCGCGCGCCTAGCCGGCGGCGCCGGGCGTGATCCGGTAGGCGTCGATCACCGAGTCGATCTGCCGCAGCGATGCCATCACGGCCTTCAGCTCGCGCAGATCGCCGATCTCGACGACGTACCAGTTGCGGGCCATCCCCTCGCCCGTATGGCCGCCGTACTCGACGACGTTGCAGCCATGCTCCGCGACGGTGCGGCCGATGTCCTCGAGCAGGCGCGGCCGATCCCACGCGTCCACCGAGATGCCGACCCTGAACGACGCCTCCGGCTGCTCGCCGCTCCACGAAACCCCGGCGAGGCGCTCCGGCGTCCGCGCCAGCTGGCGGGCGTTGGCGCAGTCCTCGCGGTGGATCGTGATCCCGCGACCCACGCTGATGTAGCCGATGATCGGATCCCCCGGGACCGGCGTGCAGCACTTCGCCATCCGCACCACCACGTCGGCGTCCTCGACGCCGTCGACTGCGATGCCGTACGAGTCCGAGGCGAGGGCTCGTGCCCGTCGGCCCGTGCGACGCGCGGGCTCCGGCGCCGTCTCGACCTCCTCGGTCTTGAGGTGCGCGAGCAGCTTGCCGATCACCTGCGGCACCGTGATGTTGCCCGCTCCGAGCGCGACGTAGAACTCCTCCGCCTTGCGGTAGCCCATCTCCCGCATCACGCCGGCGAGCACCGGCGACGAGGCGACCCGCTGCGTCGGGAGCCTGTTCTGGCGCAGCGCCTGCTGCAGGAGCTCGCGCCCCTTCGCCTCCGTGTCCTCACGCTGCTCGCGCGCGAACCAGACGCGGATCTTGTTCTTGGCACGGGTGGTGTGGACCACCCCGAGCCAGTCGCGCGACGGGCCGCGGTCGCCCTTCGAGGTCAGGATCTCGACGATGTCGCCGCTCTTCAGCGTCGCCGACAGCGGCACGATGCGGCCGTTGACCTTCGCCCCGACGCAGCGATGGCCGACATCCGTGTGCACCGCATACGCGAAGTCCAGCGGCGTGGCGCCCAGCGCGAGCGCCTTCAGCTCGCCCTTCGGGGTGAACACGAACACCTCGTCGTCGACGAGGCCACGGCGCAGGTCCGCGAGATAGCCGGCGGGATCGCCGTCGGGCGCCTCTACGAGATCCGCGAGCCACTCGCCGGGTCCGCGCTCCTTGTCCTTGTAGAGCCAGTGCGCCGCGACACCGTACTCCGCGCGCTGATGCATCTGCGTCGTCCGCACCTGGATCTCGAGGGGCTTCCCGTGCGGCCCGATGATCGTGGTGTGCAGGGACTGGTAGCCGTTCGTCTTGGGCACCGCGATGTAGTCCTTGAAACGCCCCGGCATCGGCTTCCAGAGCGCGTGGATGACGCCGATCGTGCCGTAGCAGTCTCGATCCGACTCGACCAGCACGCGCATCGCGGTCAGGTCGTAGATCTCGTTGAACTCCTTGCCGCGCCGCGTCATCTTCTCGTAGATGGAGTAGAAGTGCTTGGCGCGCCCGGCGATCTGCGCGCTGATGCCGACGCCGTCCAGCTCCGCGAGCAGGATCTGGCCGGCCTCGGCCACGTAGCGCTCGCGGTCCGCGCGACGCTCGTTGACCATCGACTCGATCTCCGCGTACTTGCGGGGGTAGAGCGTCGCGAAGGCGAGGTCCTCCAACTCCCACATCACCGAGTGGATGCCGAGGCGATGCGCGAGCGGCGCATACACCTCGAGCGTCTCCTTGGCCTTCTGCAGCTGCTTCTGCTTGCCGAGGAAGGACAGGGTGCGCATGTTGTGCAGGCGATCCGCGAGTTTGATCACGATCACGCGGATGTCCTCCGCCATCGACAGGATCATCTTGCGGTAGTTCTCGGCCTCGGCCTCCTCGCGCGACGCGAACTGGATCTTCGAGAGCTTCGTCACGCCCTCGACCAGCACGCGCACCGGCGACCCGAAGCGCGCCTCGATCTCCTCCGCGGTCGCCTCGGTGTCCTCGACGACGTCATGCAGGAGGGCGCCGATCAGGACGTCCTCGGGCTGGCGCAGCTGGGCGCAGATCTTGGCCACACCCCACGGGTGGTACACGAACGGCTCGCCGCTCCTGCGCAGCTGGCCGGCGTGGTGCAGGCACGACAGCTCGAAGGCCTGCGCGATCCGCCGTTCGTCCGCGTCGGGGGCGTACTCGCGCACGTCCTCCAGCAGTTCGACGAGCAGATCGCGGTGGATCTCGGCGGCGGGCGCGAGGCTGGAGACGGCGGACATCGCCTGTCCGATGGTACCGGAGCCGGCCACGCCGGCGTCCGGCTCAGGCCGCGCCGGCCCCCGCTCGGGTCCGCTCCGTGAAGGCGTGCTCGGCCGGGCCGTCGGCCCGCGTCCAGCGCGGGCCGA
>JBMTER010000222.1:0-2582 GCA_049433345.1 Gaiellales bacterium
GGCGCCGCCGGCGGGCTGGCCGCCGGCGTCGGCCTCGGACTCGCCGGAATCGGCTGGTCGCCGGTGCCGCTCGCGGACGCCACGGGCCTCGCCCGCGCCGTCGCGGGCCTGGAGGACCCGATCGCCACGCCGGCGATGGTGGCTGCCGCCGTCGGCTTCGGACCCGTGCTGCTCGCGATCGTCTGGGCGGCGCTGGCCGTGACCGCGCCGGCCGTGCTGACGGCGCAGGGCCGGCCGCTGGCGGTCGCCGCCGGCCTCTGGCTCGGCCTCGGCACGATCGCGACGCTCGCCATCGGCTACGCCCTCGCGGGCGGCTTGTGGAGCCCCCTCGCGGCGCTCGGGGGCGCAGGGGCGGCGGGTATAGTGATCCTGGTGCGGGCACGCCGGGCCGGGACCGCCCCGGACGCTGCGCCCGCCTGATCGCCACCGCGACCGGAGGATCAGCTGAATGGGTTTCCTGCGACGGATCGAGAGCCGCCTCGAGGGGGTCTTCGAGGGCGGTATCGGACGGACGTTCAGGTCGCACGTGCAGCCCGTCGAGTTGGCCCGGAAGCTGGCCAAGGAGATGGATGACCACAAGGTCATCTCCGTCTCCCAGGTCTACGTCCCGAACGTCTACACCGTCTACCTCGCGCCCGCGGATCGCGAGCAGTTCCTGGCCTACGAGGCGCGCCTTCGCACCGAGCTCGCCGGCTACCTGACGGAGCACGCCCGGCGCGAGGGGTACGCGATGCCGGGCCGCGCTCGTGTCCTGATCGAGACGGCCGACGAGCTGGACGTCGGCACGTTCGGCATCGCCGCGGAGATGGAGGAGACGCCGCCGCCCGTCGCGCCGGACGCGCCGCCGCCCGGCGTGCGCCTGCCCGACGAGTTCGACGCAGCACCCGTGGCCGTCGCGCCGCCCGCAGCCCCCACCCCGCCGCCGGCCCCCGCGGCCTCCGCGGCGCCCGTCGTCGACCCGTTCTCCGACGAGGATCCGCTGGCCGCGGCCGTGCCACCGGCCCCCGCCGCACCGCCGGCGGAGCCGGCCGCACCTCCGGCGGCCGCGGAGCAGTGGGTCCTGATCTGGTCCGGCGGCGAGCTGCCGCTCGGTGATCAGGCGGTGGTGGTCGGCCGCTCGAAGGACTGCGACATCAGCGTCGCCGACGGCAACGTCTCGCGTCGGCACGCCGAGATCGGCCTCGACGGCGACGGCGTCCAGGTGCGCGATCTCGACTCGACGAACGGCACCCTCGTGAACGGGCGCCGCGTCCGGCGCGAGTCCGTCGGCGCGGGCGACGAGATCACAGTGGGCACCAGCACGCTGCGGATCGAGCGGCGCACCGGCTGAGTCCGTGGTCGATCAGGCGCTGCTCCTCCTGCGGATCGCGGTCCTGGTCCTCCTCTACGTGTTCATCTGGCGCATCGCGCGCACGGCGATCCGCGACGTGCGCGGCGCGCAGGAGAGCATGATCCTCCGCCCCGGTCTGGGGTTCGACGCGATCCCGCCGACGCCGCCCCCGACACCCGCGGCGCCGGCCCCACCCGGACGGCTGCTCGTCCTCGAGAGCGACGTCCTGCCGCCCGGTGCCGCCGTCGTCCTCGACCAGCCCGAGGTCCTGATCGGCCGCGATCCGAACGCGGCCGCGATGCTCGATGGCGACGGATTCGTCTCCGCGCGCCACGCGCTGGTGCGGGTGCGCGGCGGGCGCCCGACGATCGCGGATCTCGGCTCGACGAACGGCACGTTCGTCAACGGCGAGCGGATCGCGGCCGAGACCCTGCTGGAGGACGGCGACGAGGTCGCGATCGGCTCCACCCGGATGCTCTACGAGCCCGGAGCGTCCTGATGCCCGTCACGGTCCGCGAGGCAGTGGCCTGCACCGACGTCGGTCGGCTGCGCCAGTCGAACGAGGACGCGCTGATCCTGTCCGATCCCGTCTTCGCCGTCGCGGACGGCATGGGCGGCGCCCGGGCCGGAGAGGTCGCGAGCGCCATGGCCGTGGCGGCGCTGCACGGCCTCGACGGCGGGCCGGACGACCTCGTGATCGCCCTCGAGGGCGCGAACGCGCGCATCCATCGCGCCGCCCGCGAGGATGCCTCCCTCGCCGGCATGGGCACCACGCTGACCGCGGCCGTCGTGCACGGGGACGAGGTCGCGATCGCCCACGTCGGAGACTCGCGCGCGTACCTGTGGCGGGATGGCGTGCTGCGCCAGGTGACGGACGACCACTCGCTCGTGGCCGAGCTGATCCGCCGTGGGGCGCTGACGCCCGCCGAGGCGGAGCGGCACCCGCAGCGCTCGGTGATCACCCGGGCGCTCGGGGCGGAGGCAGGCGTCGAGGTCGACCTCGTACGGCTCGCACCCCAGGCGGGCGACCTGCTGCTGCTCTGCTCGGACGGGCTGACCGGCATGATCGGCGACGGCGAGATCGGGCGCATCCTCGGTGCCGGCGAGCCGCTGCAGCAGGCGGCGCGGGTGCTCGTCCAGGCCGCGAACGGCGCCGGCGGCGAGGACAACGTGACCGTGGTGCTGGTCCGCTTCGGGGAGCGCGACGCGGACGACACGGAGCCGGGACGGCCCGCGCCGCTGATCGTGCCGG
>JBMTER010000223.1:0-2578 GCA_049433345.1 Gaiellales bacterium
CCACGTTGGCCGTCACCCCAAAGCCCGGGGCACCCAGCGCCACGCCAACCGCCAGAAGCAGGACCGCCAGCGCGACTACCAGGCTGTCGAAGACCTTCACGCCCCCGGCGCCGCGGACTTGCTCACGCACCGCCACCAGTCCGGCAAATGCCCCCGCACCCAGAGACGCAAAGGCCAGGAGCGCGGCGGCCCGGGCCGCGCCCGGGTCGAGTTCGACGGCCCGGCGTGCCGCCGCACGCGCGCCGGCGCGGTCGCCGGCCGCGGCGCAGGCCACGGCCAGCAGCTCGTGGCCGACGGCGGAGGCGGGCTCGGCCTCCACGTGGCGCTCCACGGCGGTGCGCGCCTCGCCGGGCCGATCCGCGGCGATCAGGGCCTCCACCAGCACGAGCCGCGTCGCCTCGTCATCGTCGTCGAGGGCGAGCGCGAGTCCCGCCGCGGTGGCGGCGAGGTCGGGCTGGCCCTCGGCGAGCAGCGCCCGTGCGGCCTGTGCGAGGTGGGCGTGGTCATCGCCGTGCGCGGCGAGGTCGCGGCGCACGAGATCGGCGAGCGCGGCCCGGTCGACCTCGACCGGACCCTCCGGCCCGGACACCGTGGTCAGGGCGCCGAGCTCGCGCAGCCGGTCGACCACCGCCGGGTCGCCGGGGGCCGCGTCGAGCGCCGCCCGGTAGGCGCCCACCGCGCCCGCCTCGTCGCCGAGGTCCTCGAGGATGCGCGCGCGATTGCGCTGGTAGAGGGCGACGGCGCCGAACACGTCGCCGACGCGGTCGAGCTCCAACAGGGCGGCGGCGGGCTCGCCCAGCTCGCGCAGCGCGGCGGCCCGGTTGATCCGGACCGGGGCGTCGTCCGGGTCGATCGCGAGCAGGTCATCGGCGGCGCCGAGGGCATCCTCCCAGCGGCGCTCGGCGAGCGCCCGCTCGACGCGCTCCCGCAGGCGCTGCTTGGCCGCGGTGCGGCGCAGCTCGGGGGCATCGGGGTGCTCGGGCTCGTCGTCGGCGAAGGCGCCCGCCCAGCCGACGAGCTCCGCGGGCGTGACCCGCGCCGGGTCCGCATCGGTCGGCACCGCGACCCGCACGGGCAGGCCCGCCCGGCGCGCGGCGACGGGGTCGAGGTCGAGGATCAGCCACTCCGGCACGCCCCGGAGGGTACGCGAGGGCGGCGGCCTTCCCCTCCGCACGGCGGTGCGCTAGACTCCGTCTATCACCTACGGCAACGGTGTTGGCGTAGAGGCAACGTAAAGGAGAGCGCGAGACCATGTCCGTCCCCAGCTCCACCAAGTACCTGATCATCGGCGCCGGCATCCACGGCCTGTCGACCGGGTACCACCTCGCCAAGCAGCTCAAGGCGCGCGGCGTCGGCTCGGGCGCCGACATCACGATCATCGACAAGTCCGGCGTCGCCGCCGGCGCGTCGGGCATCGCCTGCGGCGTCGTCCGCAACAACTACTACCAGCCCGCGATGGCCGAGCTGATGGCCGCCAACGTCGAGGTCTGGGAGTCCGACCCGGACACCTACCACTACCACGAGGTCGGCTACATCGCCCTCGGCCCCGAGGGCCAGGTCGGCGACCTGACCGAGGTCGCCGGGCGCCACGAGCAGATCGGCTACCCCTCCACCCTGATCACGGGTGAGGACGCGGTCCGCGAGCACATGCTCAAGCTCTTCCCCGACTGGCGCGCGCCGGGCCTCAAGGTCGCCCTGCACGAGCACAAGGGCGGCTTCGCCTTCAACGTCGAGTCGATGCAGGGCCTGGCCGGCAAGGCCAAGGCCGAGGGCGTCACGATCGTCGAGGGCATCAAGGTCACCGGCTTCGAGATGGACGCCGCCGGCGCCGTCACCAAGGTCAACACCTCCGGCGGCGACATCGCCGTCGAGCAGGTGATCGTCGGCGTCGGCCCGTGGATCCCGCGCGTCTGGGAGATGCTCGAGCTGCCCGACACGCTCGACGTCCGCACCCCCTCGGGCGACGTCCACAAGGACCAGAACATGTGGACGTTCTGGTACCTGCAGGAGGGCGAGATCGCCGTGGATCCGCTCAGCCACGCCACGGCCGACGGCAAGATGCCGCCCGTCCTGCACGTCGACTCCGACGCGCCGCTCTACACCGACGACGGCAAGCTCGTCACCGACGAGCTGTGGGGCAACTACTTCAAGCGCGACCGCCACGGCGTGCAGGGCGGCGCCGCCCCGATCGCGCTGACGACGGACTTCGAGCTGGATCCGTACCCCACCAGCACCGTCGACCCGGCCTTCCCGGACATGTGGTGCGCGAGCCTCTCGCACTGCATGAGCCGCTTCGAGGGCTGCCGGGACCACTACAAGGCGGCCCGCT
Organism: Gaiellales bacterium; assembly: GCA_049433345.1. GTDB lineage: Bacteria > Actinomycetota > Thermoleophilia > Gaiellales > F1-60-MAGs149 > F1-60-MAGs149. The sequence goes on from JBMTER010000223.1 coordinate 2,330, forward strand.
CCGGCGGCGTCGGCTCGTTCACCGTCGACAACTTCCCGGTGTTCGACTACATGCGCCCGAACGTGTACGTGATCGCGGACTCCAACCACGGCTACAAGATGATCGGCGTGGGCAAGGAGGTCGCGAACGTGGTCCTCGGCGAGCACTCGTCCCTGCTCTACCCGTTCCGCTACGAGCGCTTCGCGACCGGCGACCTGCACCCGGTCTCGAACAGCCCGTACCCCTGGTCGTAGCGCGCTCCCCCCGCCC
>JBMTER010000224.1:0-2560 GCA_049433345.1 Gaiellales bacterium
CCCCCCCCGCCACCGTCTACGTCAGCATGCGCCACGTCGCCGAGGAGCCCGCCACGCTGGCGACGCTCGACCCGGAGGCGCTGCCGATGGACGTCGTGCGCTCCGCCATCAGCGTGTGGGCGCAGTCGCGCCGGATGGACGAGGGCGGCACGCCCGCCGACGCCCAGGCCGCCCTCGGCGCGATCGCCGGCGCCGTCGCGCTGCTCGGCGCCCGCCGCGCCGGCGTCGAGCCGGGCGAGATCCGCGATGAGGACTCGCTGGCCCGCAACTACCTGCGCGTGATGCGCGGCACCGAGCCGACGGACGCCCAGGTCGGCGCGCTCGACGCCTACCTCGTGCTGACCGCCGAGCACGGCATGAACGCATCCACCTTCACGGGTCGCGTGATCGTGTCGACCGCCTCCGACCTCGGCTCCGGGCTCGTGGGCGCGATCGGCGCCCTCAAGGGCAAGCTGCACGGCGGCGCCCCGAGCCACGTCTCCTCGATGATCGGCGAGATCGGGACCCCGGAGAACGCGGAGCCGTGGCTGCGCGAGAAGATCGAGGGCGGCGAGCGCCTGATGGGCTTCGGCCACCGCGTCTACAAGACCTACGACCCGCGCGCCCGCGCGCTCGGCGAGGTCGCCGAGCGGCTCGGCTCGGACGACGAGCGCCTCGGCCTCGCCCGCCACGTCGAGCAGACCGCGCTGCGGCTCCTGCACGAGTACAAGCCCGACCGGCGCCTCTACACCAACGTCGAGTACTACGCCGCCGCGGTCCTCGAGACGATCGATCTGGACCCGGGGCTGTACACGCCGACCTTCGCGGTCAGCCGCACGGCCGGCTGGACCGCGCACATGCTCGAGCAGATGGCCTACCCGCGCCTGATCCGCCCGCAGGTCGACTACGTCGGCCCCATGCCCGCCTGAGGCGGGCGCGACCGCCGCTGCGGGGTCGCCGCAGCAGGTGCGCGGGGTTCCGCCGGGCGCACCTCGTCCCGCGCATCGACGATGCGGGCATGCAGGATCCCTCCGATCAGACGTCTGCGACGCGCGTCGCGGCCCGGCCGACGGCGATCGTGCCGGCCGGTCATTGGACGATCGACCCCGAGCATTCCAGCGTCAACTTCGCGATCCGGCACCTCGGCATCACGACGCTGCGGGGCCGCTTCGCGGAGTTCGCGGGCAGCGTCGATTCGGACGGCGCGACGATCCGGGGCGCGGGCGTCGTCGATGCGAAGAGCGTCCACACCGGCAGCGAGGTGCGCGACCGGCACCTCCTGAGCCCGGACTTCCTGAACGCCGAGGCGTATCCCCGGCTGGCCTTCGAGATCACGAAGGTGCGCGCCAATCACGACGACTACATCGTCGAGGGCGAGATCACGATCAACGGCGTCACCCGGCCGATCGAGCTGGAGGCGCTCACGGGTGGCATCGCCAAGGATCCGTACGGGCACGATCGCTGCGGCCTGGAGTTGCGCAGCGAGATCACGCGCCGCGACTTCGAGATCACCTTCGACCCGAGCGGCATCCTCGTCGGCGAGGCGATCGCCCTCGAGATCGACCTGTCCCTGATGCGCTCCCCGAACGGCGGTGCCCCGGAGCCGCGGGCGGCCCTGCCGGCTGCCTCCTAGAGGACCTCATCGCCGATCGCGGCGCGCAGCGCGGGCAGCACCTCGTCGGGCTCCGGGTAGTCCTTCAGGCCGAGCGCGCGCTTCGACCAGATCACGGCGCCGTCGGCCTCGAGATCGAACACTCCGCCCGAGCCGGGCACGAGCGTGAGCGAGCGGAGGACGGGCCCCCAGCCGGAGAGGATCCGCGCCGCGAGACCCGCGGCGTACGGCGTCGCCCCTCAGGGCACGCAGTAGGTGAGACGCAGCTCGTGCTCGGGGGCGATCGCCACGCGCCGAGTCTAGCGCGCGCCTAGACTGCCCTCCGTGGAGGAGGAGCCCGCAGCGGAGGCGGCCGCCCAGCCGCGCCACGCGACGCGCGACGAGCGGCACGCGGCCGGCAGGGCGGCGCGCGAGCGTCTGCCCCTGCGCGACCTCGCCGATCCGGGCGACGCCGATCGCGACCCCGTCGCGATCGTGTCCGCCACGGACGACCTGCGCCTGCCGTGGCTCGTGCCGATCCGCTACGGCCGCATGCTGGAGTCGCCGTTCGCGTTCTTCCGGGGCTCGGCCGGCCTGATGGCGCGCGACTGCGCCGCGCTGCCGTCCAGCGGGCTCGAGGTCCAGCTGTGCGGGGACGCCCACCTGCTCAACTTCGGGGTGTTCGGGTCGCCGGAGCGCGCGCTCGTGTTCGACCTCAACGACTTCGACGAGACGCTGCCCGGCCCGTTCGAGTGGGACGTGCGCCGGCTCGCCGCCAGCGTGGCGATCGCGGCGCGCAGTCAGGGTCGCAAGCCTAAGCGGCAGCGCGCGGCCGCGCTGGCCGCCGCCCGCCGCTACCGCACGGCGATGCGCGAGTTCGCCGAGATGGGCGCGCTCGAATGCTGGTACGTGCAGCTCGAGGTGGGCCGCGGGATCGCGGGGCTCGCCGCTGGCGCCGGTTGGCAGTTGGAAACTCGCCCTCAGGCGACC
>JBMTER010000225.1:0-2542 GCA_049433345.1 Gaiellales bacterium
TCGTCCCCGCGAGCGGCGTCGTCGCGCAGGAGGCGGACCCGGCGGAGGCCGTGCGCGCCGCCCCCGGTCCGTCGATCGCGGTCGCCGCGCGACTCGTGCGCGCGGGTGAGGCCGACGCGCTCGTCTCCGCCGGCCACTCCGGCGCCACCCTCGCCGCCGCCGTGCTCCTGATCGGCCGTGCCGCGGGCGTCTCGCGCCCGGCGCTCGCCGCGGTCCGGCCGGGCCGCACGGGGCCGACGGGGCTCGTCGACGCCGGCGCGAACCTCGACACGACGGCCCGCCAGCTGCACCAGTTCGCGCACCTCGGCTGCGCCTTCGCCGAGGATGTGCTGGGTCTCACGGCGCCGACCTGCGCACTGCTCGCGATCGGCGAGGAGCCCGGCAAGGGGGACGCCCGCGGCAAGGAGGCGCACGCCCTGCTCGCCGTCGATGGCGCGCTGTGCTACCGGGGCAGCGTCGAGGGACGCGACGCGCTCGCCTCGGTGGTGGACGTGATCGTCGCCGACGGCTTCGCCGGCAACGTGCTCCTGAAGGCCTGCGAGGGCACCGCGCGCGAGGCGTTCCGACGCGTGCGCGAGCGGGCGATAGGGCCGCGGGCCGCCCTCGGCGGGCTGCTCCGGCGGCCCGCGCTGCGCGGTGTCCGGGACGACCTCGACCCGGACACCGACGGCGGTGCGCACCTGCTCGGCGCGCGCGGGGTCGTCGTCGTGGCGCACGGCGCGGCGCGGCCGCACGGGATCGCGCAGGCGTGCCGGTACGCGGCCGACGGCGTGCGGGCCGAGCTGCCCGTGCGGATCGCCGCGCGGGTCGCCGCGCTCGGCGCGTGAGGCGGCCGGAGCCGCCTGCTACTGTCAGCCCGTCCACGGGACCATGACCGAAGGGGAAGACAGTGGCAGAGCGAGCTGAGGTGCTGGCGAAGGTGCAGGAGATCCTGATCGAGCGCCTGGACGTGGATCCCGATGCGATCACCGAGAGCGCGCACATGCGCGACGACCTGCAGGCCGACTCTCTCGACCTGGTCGAGCTGATCATGGACCTCGAGGAGAACTTCGGCGTGAAGATCTCCGACGAGGAGGCCCAGTCGATCGGCACCGTCGGCGAGGCCGTCGACTTCATCGTCGCCCGCGCTGACTAGCCCCACCGGGCCGATCGCAGAACTGCTCGACGGGCTCCCGCCCGATGTCCGCGCGCGGGCGCTGACCCATGCGAGCTGGGCCGCCGACCCCGGCGGATCCTACGAGCGCGACGAGCTGCTCGGCGACGCCGTGCTCGATCTCGCGCTCGGCGCCTTCCTGATGGCGGAGCTGCCGAACGCGCCCGAAGGCGAGATCTCCCGCGTCAAGAACCAGCTCCGGTCCGGTCGCTTCTGCGCCGTCGTGGCCCGCAACGAGGGTCTCGGCGAGCGCATGGCCGCGCTCGTCGCGGGCACCCCCCACGAGCGTGCGGGGCTGACGTTGATGACCAGTCGCGGGGTCCTCGCCGACCTCGCCGAGTCGGCCCTCGGGGCCATCTTCCTCGAGCGCGGCTGGGAGGCCGCCCGCGCCGCCGCCGTCGGCGCTTTCGCGCCGCTGCTGCCGCACGCGATCGACCGTCGCGTCGATCCGAAGACCGCGCTGCAGGAGGCCGGGCAGCGTCAGGGCCGCCGTGTAGCGTACGACCTCGTGGAGGAAACGGGACCAGCGCACGCGCGGCACTTCCGCGTCCACGCGCTTCTCGACGGCCGCGTGGCGGGCGTCGGCGAGGGCGGATCGCGGCGCGCGGCCGAGCAGGCCGCGGCTCGACGTGCGCTGCGCGACCTCGACGGCGGGGAGCCGGCGTGCGGCTGACCCGGATCCGCATCAAGGGGTTCAAGAGCTTCGCCGACGAGACGGAGCTCGTCTTCGATCGCGGCGTCGGCGTGATCGTCGGCCCGAACGGCTCCGGCAAGTCGAACATCGCGGAATCGCTGCGCTGGGCGATGGCCTCGCAGGCCCCCAGCGAGGTGCGCGTGGCCAGCGGCCTCGACGTGCTCTTCTCCGGCTCCGAGGGCCGTGCCGCCGCCGGCCTCGCCGAGGTCGAGCTGGTGCTGGAGGACGAGGGTGGTGTCGCCCCGGGCGGTCGGCCCGAGCTGTCGATCATGCGGCGGCTGACGCGCGACGGCGAGAGCGCGTACCTGTTGAACCGAATGCCCGTGCGGCGGCTCGACGTGCACGAGGTGCTCGCCGACGTCGGCCTCGGCCGCGACTCGCACGCCATCATCGGCCAGAACCAGGTCGACCAGGTGCTGCTCGCGAGCCCCGCGGCGCGCCGCGGCCTGATCGAGGAGGTCGCCGGCCTCGGCAAGTACAAGCGGCGCCGGGTGCGTGCCCAGCAGAAGCTGACCCGCGTCGAGCGGCACCTGGTCGAGGCGCGCGCCCGTCAGGCCGAGATCCAGGGGCGCCTGCGCCCGCTCGCGCTGCAGGCCTCGGCCGCCGAGCGCGCCGCGCTGCTCGAGGCCGAGCTGCTCGAGCTGCGCCTCGAGCTCGTGCTCAGTGCGATCGCCGAGGGCCGCCGCGACCGCCAG
>JBMTER010000226.1:0-2536 GCA_049433345.1 Gaiellales bacterium
GGAGCGCGGCGGCGGCACCGGCGATCTCATCGGGCGTCTCCCCGCGGACCTTGAGCGCGGCGAGGATCGCGGCGAGGGTCGGGCCGGAAATCGCGCCGGCGACGATCGCCTCGAAGAGCCGCTGCGATTCAGCGGCGGTGAGCGACCGGCCCAGGACGGCGGCGAGCTCGAGGGGGAGCAGCGCGAGTCGATCGAGCGTGCGCTTGGCGCGCAGCTCCTGCACGATCCCGATCAGCGCGTTGATGGCGATGATCAGGGCGAACAGCGCGTCCGCCCACGCGCCCGCGACGACGATCAGGACGAGGAACCCGAGCGTGATCGCGTTGATCAGCGTGAAGACGTTGCGGCGCAGGATCGCGCGGACGGGCAGGCTCGTCGGCGGCGGAGGCTGCTCGCCGAGCGCGTGGCGGCGCATCTCGACCTCGGCAGTGGTCAGGCCCGGATGCGCGCGTGCGCCCATCGGCGAAGGGTATCTAGCGACGGGCGTCGCCGACGGGGCCGGGCGCGATCTCGGGCTTCGCCTTCGGCGCGTTCAGGCCGAAGCGAGCCAGCTGCAGCAGGCGCCTGCCGTAGGCGGCCCCCGCGGACTCCGAGGCGCCGCCGGGGTTGTCGGTCATGACGGACACGATCAGGGGTCCCTGCGGCGTGAAGACGACGCCGGCGTCGTGCCAGGCGCGGTCGACGTAGCCGATCTTGTGCGCCGTCACCCATGGCGTCCACGGGTCGATCAGGCCCGGGTACGAGGTGTGGGCGAGAAGCCACAGGGCGACGCGGGCGTCGCGTCCCGTGAGCCCCATCCGGCGCGCCTTGCCCCGGCCTGCGGCGGCCTCGACGACGGCCTGCATCAAGACGCCCATGTCGTGCGCGGTCGTGTGCTTGCAGCAGGGCACGTCGGGCTGCTCCACGACGCGGTTCGGCGGGGCGCGACGGTCCTGGCCGGGCAGGTAGCCCGCGGCGACGTCGGTCCGCGTCGCGCCGAGGGAGCGGGCGACGCGCGTCGCCATCGCGCCGCCCGACGCGGTCGAGCCGCCGATCATGGTCAGCACCTGGTTGGCGGCGTCGTTCGAGGACGAGCGCACCATCTGCTGCACGGGACCCCACAGGGCAGTGCTCGGAAGGTCCGCCTGCGTGCGCATCAGCACGGTGATCAGGATCGGCAGCTTGACCGTGCTCGCCGCCGTGAACTGCGCGCCCGCGTTGTACGAGGCGCCACGCCCCGTCGCGAGGTTCGCGATCCAGCCGCCGGCCGCCGTCGCGGGCTTCGGCATCGCCCGCATGCGGACCTGCGCGCGCGGTGCGGTCCGGGTGACGGGCCGGACGCTCATCGAGGCCTTCGGCAGGCCCGTCACGTTACGCGCCGTCACCGCTCCGATCCTGCGCCCGTCGCGCCAGCCGACCACGGTGATGGTCAGGTCGCGGCTCGGCAGGTAGCGGCGCCCGGCGACGCGCACCTCGCGCGCGGCGACGGGCTCGGACGCGCGGAACTGGAAGAGGCCCGGGTTGGCCTCGTAGGCGCGTGGCGTGTCGACGGCGAAGAGGGCCATGCCGCGCGCATGGTAGGGGCCGCAGCCCCGCGTCCGGGGGGCTGCGTAACGTGCCCCGCAGGTGGAACGGCACGAGGATCTCGCACGGCTCCTGGATCTCAGGCTGGCCGGACTCTGGACGGAGCTGTTCGAGGTCCCGCGCGAGCAGTGGGATCCCGAGCTGATCGGCTGGTACCTGCGCACGGCGTACAGCCAGGGCTACGCCGACGCGATGAGCTACATCGATCGCGCCGAGATGCGCGACGAGCTGCAGCGCATCGACGGGCAGCGGCCCGAGGCCGCCTGAATCCCGTCATCCAAGCCGGATTCGGGCGCCCTTCGATAGACTGGGTGCCGTGAGCGAGACGCCCTCCGCCGCCCCTGATGAGCCGCAGCGGGGCTTCCGGCACATCCGCCTCGTGGTGGCCCTCGCCGTCGCGTCCCTGCTCGGCACCTTCGCCGTCTACACGGCCTTCGCCGACACCTCGATCCCGGTACTCGGCGTCGCGCAGGCCGCAACGGGCTACGACGGCGAGGACGTCCGCCTCGAGGGCCGCGTGACGCAGGCCGCGGGTGATGCCGCCGACCCCGAGGGGCTGCGCTTCACGATGCGCGACTTCGAGACGAACGCGACCATCGACGTCGTCTACACGGGCTCCGTGCCGGACGCCTTCCGCGTCGGCCGCGAGGTCGTCATCGACGGGAAGCTCGAGGGCGGCACGCTGGCCGCGACCCCCGACACCCTCGTGACGAAGTGCCCCTCGAAGTACGAGGAGCAGAAGACCACGGCGGACGCGGCCTGAGCCGCCGGCCGGGGTAGGGCATGGCGCTCGTCGGCCACGGCGCGCTGATCCTCGCGCTGCTCCTCGCCGTGTGGGCCGTCGGCGCGGGGCTGATGGCGGCGGCGCCGGCCAGGTTGTCGTGGTCGGCGTGGAAGAGCGCCGTGCCGTCACGCATCGCGGCGTTGGCCGTAAGGATGCCGTAGGCGGTGGCCTCTTCCAGGCGCATGCAGG
>JBMTER010000227.1:0-2526 GCA_049433345.1 Gaiellales bacterium
CGCCGGCACGCCGGTCTGGGAGAAGGGCGCCTCCGCGATCGCCATCGACGGCGGCCTCGCCGTCGGCGCCACCTCGCGCGCCCCGCTGCGCGAGGCCCTCGAGGTGCGGGCGGGCGAGGCCCCGGCGCTCGCCGACGAGGCGGCCTTCCGCGCCACGGTCGCCAAGCTGCCCGACGACCCGCTCGCCGTGGCCTACCTGGCCCCGGCCCGGCTCGCCCCGCTCGCGCAGGCCGCGGCGGCGCTGATGCCGGAGCAGGGCGTGGGCGACCTGCCCGCCCCGCAGGGCCAGATCGACGACCTCGTGGCCGCGCGCGGCGACGTGCGCGGCCTCGCCATCGCGGTGCGCGCGGAGTCCGGCGGGCTGCGCCTGGCCGCCGCCGGCGACGCCGACGAGGACGCCCTCGCCGCGCGCGGGCTGGTCGCGCCCGATCCCTTCGCCCCGACGATCCTCGGCCGCGTGCCGGCCGACGCGGCCGCCGCGGCCGCCTTCGCGGACCTCGGCCCGCGCCTCGAGGCCGCGATCCGCCAGCTCGAGGCGGCCTCGCCGCAGATGGCGGGCTACGTCGACTCGATCGAGGCCGCCACCGGCGTCTCGCTCGCGGACGGCCTCGTGCCCGCCCTCAGCGGCCAGCACGCGCTGGTCGCCCTCGCGGGCGACGAGCCGACGGGTGCGCTGCTGCTGACCCCGCCGAACCCGACCGCGGCCGGCCAGACGCTCGGACGCCTGCGCGGCTTCGTCGACGACGCGGGCCTGCTCGACGGGATCGGGGACAGGGCCGCTCAGCTCGACGCGGTGCAGGTGACGCGCCAGGAGGGCGGCCCCGTGATCGCGATCGGCAACGCGCCCGGCCTCGCCGCCCAGCCGGCGGCGGCGCTCGCCGCGGACGGCGCCTATCGCGCCCTGGTCGAGCGGGCCGGCGTGCCCGATCTCGTGACCGCGATCGCCTGGGTCGATCCGGCCGAGCTGCGCGCGCAGGCGGCCCGGAAGGCCGCAGCCGAGGGCGAACGGCTGCCGACGGCGCTCGAGGCCGTCACGGGCCTGATCGCCTGGGGCGAGCCGGGCGGCGCCCGGGCCTTCATCGCGATCGGTTAGGGCCGACCGGACGCGACCCCGGCCCGGCCTCGCCTGCTAGCATCCGCGTGTTAATCCGCCGCACGAATACGCGGCGGTCGCGAAGGAGCACCACGTGGCGCACGAGCATCCGCTCTTGTTCACCTCGGAGTCCGTCACCGAGGGGCACCCCGACAAGATCGCCGACCAGGTCTCGGACACCGTCCTCGACGCCGTCCTCGCGCAGGACCCGACGGCACGCGTCGCCTGCGAGACCCTGGTCACGACCGGCCTCGCGCTGGTGGCCGGCGAGATCACCACGTCGGCGCGGATCGACATCCCCGAGCTCGTCCGCGGCACGATCGCCGACATCGGCTACGACGACGCGCGCAAGGGCTTCGACTGCCACACCTGCAACGTGATGGTCGCCCTCGACCGCCAGTCGCCCGACATCGCCCAGGGCGTCGACGGCGACGACGCCGACGAGGTCGGCGCGGGCGACCAGGGCATGATGTTCGGGTACGCGACGACGGAGACGCCCGAGCTGATGCCGCTGCCGATCATGCTCGCGCACCGCATGGCCGAGCGGCTCGCCGCCGTCCGCAAGGACGGCACGCTGCCGTACCTGCGCCCCGACGGCAAGACCCAGGTCACCGTCGAATACGCCGAGGAGGACGGCCACCTGCGCCCCGTCGGCATCGAGCGCGTGCTCGTCTCCACCCAGCACGCCGAGGACGTCACGCAGGAGCAGATCCGCGCGGACCTCGCCGAGCACGTCGTGCGGCCGCTGCTGCCCGCCGAGATCTGCGACGTCGATCGCATCGCCGGCGAGCACCTGCTGGTCAACCCGACCGGCCGCTTCGTGATCGGCGGCCCGATGGGCGACTGCGGCCTGACCGGACGCAAGATCATCGTCGACACCTACGGCGGCATGGGCCGCCACGGCGGCGGCGCCTTCTCCGGCAAGGACCCGTCGAAGGTCGACCGCTCCGCCGCCTACGCGGCGCGCTGGGTCGCGAAGAACATCGTCGCCGCCGGCCTCGCGGAGCGCTGCGAGGTGCAGGTGGCCTACGCCATCGGCGTCGCGCACCCCGTCTCCGTGATGGTGGAGACGTTCGGGACGGCGACGGAGGACGAGCGGCGCATCGCCGCGGCGGTCTCCGAGGTCTTCGACCTGCGCCCCGCGGCCATCCTCGAGGCCCTCGACCTGCGCCGCCCGGTCTATCGTCCGACGGCAGCCTATGGGCACTTCGGACGCGACGCCTTCGCCTGGGAGCGGACCGACAAGGTCGACGCGCTCCGCGCCGCCGTCTGAGTCGGCCATCCTCGTCATCCCGCTCGTCACGACGCGGGGGCTCGAGCGCGCCCTGACCTACGCGGGCGCGCTGCCCGCGGGCGCCGTCGTCGAGGTGCCGCTGCGCGGGCGCACGGAGCGGGGCGTGGTGGTCGGGCCGGCGGACGCCGCCGACCTCCCC
>JBMTER010000228.1:0-2493 GCA_049433345.1 Gaiellales bacterium
GGGAGCGGGCCACGACCGCGCCATCGCCCGCGATCGCGACGCCGCGCTCGGACGGATCGGCGCCGAGCAGGCGCACGACGTCGGGCAGCGTCGCCTCGGCGGGCACGACGAGCGTGCGACCGTTGGCCTCGATGGCGATGGTGCCGGGATCGGGAACGGGCATGAGCTTCCTCCGCTGGTACGAGCCAGATCAGGTTCCGCGGTCGCGGGGCGTGCCCCGCCTCTCAGCCCGTCCGGGCTCCCGCGCTCGGCTGCCAACAGTAGACGACTAGCGGCAGATGCGCAGCGGGCGGATTGCTACCGTTCGGCGGCCGTCGGCCCGCCGGCGGCGCCCCGAGTTCAAGGAGCCGAGCCGACCTGATGTCCACCTTCTTCTCCGAGCATGCCGTGCTGATCGCGCTGGTGTGCGGCGCAATCACGGTCCTGTACGGACTGATCCTGACCCGATGGGTGCTGTCCAAGCCCCAGGGCGACGACAAGATGCGGGAGATCGCGGCGGCTATCCAGGAGGGCGCCAGCGCCTACCTCAGCCGCCAGTACCGGACGGTGGCGATCGTGGCGGTCGTCCTCGCGGCGATCCTCCTCTTCGTGCCCGACCTCGGCGGTTGGCGCGTCGCCGTCGGCTTCCTGATCGGCGCGATCCTCTCGGCCGCCGCCGGCTTCATCGGCATGAACGTCGCCGTGCGCGCCAACGTCCGCACCGCGGAGGCGGCCAGGTCGGGCCTCGGCCCGGCGCTCGACGTCGCCTTCAAGGGCGGCACCGTCACCGGCATCCTCGTCGTCGGGCTGGGCCTGATCGGCGTGGCCGGCTACTACGGCATCCTGCTGCAGACCGGCGCCACGCAGAGCCAGGCGATCTACGGCCTCGTCGGCCTCGGGTTCGGCGGGTCCCTGATCTCCGTGTTCGCGCGCGTCGGCGGCGGCATCTTCACCAAGGGTGCCGACGTCGGTGCCGACCTGGTCGGCAAGATCGAGGCCGGCATCCCCGAGGACGATCCGCGCAACCCGGCCGTGATCGCCGACAACGTCGGCGACAACGTCGGCGACGACGCCGGCATGGCGGCGGACCTGTTCGAGACGTACGCCGTGTCCATCGTCGCGGCGATGCTCCTGCTCAGCCAGTTCACCGGCTCCGAGGCCCTCGTCGGTCTCCCGCTGATCCTGGGCGGACTGTCGGGTCTCGCCTCCATCGTCGGCACCCTGGTCGTGCGCGTCGGCGAGGGCGGCAGCGTGATGGGCGCGCTCTACCGCGGCGTCCTCGTGAGCGCCGTGATCTCGGCGGTCCTGTTCATCCCGGCCGTGCTGGGTCTCGACGATGCGATCACGCAGCACTCGGAGGCCCTGTCGGGCGCCGGCAGCTGGGATCTCCTGATCTGCGCGCTCGTCGGCCTCGTCATCACCGCGCTCCTGATGGGGATCACCGAGTACTACACCGGCACTCGCTGGAAGCCGGTCAAGGACGTCGCGGAGGCCTCGACCACCGGCCACGCCACGAACATCATCAGCGGCCTCGGCTACTCGATGCAGGCGACCGCACTGCCCGTGATCGTCATCGGCGGCGGCATCCTCATCGCCAACGCGCTCGCCGGCCTGGTCGGCATCGCGATCGCCGTGGTCGCGATGCTGTCGATGGCGGGCGTGATCATCGCCCTCGACGCGTTCGGCCCGGTCACGGACAACGCCGGCGGCATCGCCGAGATGGCCGGCCTCCCCGAGGAGGTCCGCAACAAGGTGACCGATCCGCTGGACGCCGTCGGCAACACGACGAAGGCCGTCACCAAGGGCTACGCGATCGGCTCCGCCGGTCTCGCGGCCGTGATCCTGTTCGCGTCGTACCGCGACGAGCTGATCATCAAGCTCGAGGAGGCCGGAAAGCTCGAGCTGACGAACATCGCGTTCGACCTGTCCGACCCGTGGGTCGTCGTCGGCCTCCTGATCGGCGGTGCGATGCCGTTCGTCTTCGCCTCGTTCTGCATGAGCGCCGTCGGCAAGGCCGGGAAGGCGGTCGTCGAGGAGGTGCGCCGGCAGTTCCGCGAGAAGCCGGGCATCATGGACGGGACGGACCGCCCCGAGTACGCCACCTGCGTCGACATCGTGACGCGGTCGGCCCTGCGGGAGATGCTCGTGCCGGCTGCGATCCCGGTGGTGATCCCGATCCTCGTGGGCATGATCGTGGTCTTCACGGATTCCGCGCTGCAGATGCTCGGCGGGCTCCTGCTCGGCACGATCGTGACCGGTCTGTTCGTCGCGATCTCGATGACCTCGGGCGGTGGCGCGTGGGACAACGCGAAGAAGCTGATCGAGGATGGGGCCTACGGCGGCAAGGGCTCCATCGCCCATCAGGCCGCCGTCACCGGCGACACCGTCGGCGACCCGTACAAGGACACCGCCGGTCCGGCCATCAACCCGATGATCAAGATCGCGAACATCGTCGCGATCCTGCTGATCCCGGCGCTCGTCGCGCTGATCTAGAGACACCCGCGCGCGGGGCCC
>JBMTER010000229.1:0-2488 GCA_049433345.1 Gaiellales bacterium
GGGGGGGGGGCCCTCGCCGCCGTCCATCGCCTCGCCGTCGTCGACCGGGGTGCCGACCGTTCCGGTGCCGATCGTGATCTCGCCGCCGATCGTGCCGGAGGCCTCCGTGTCGCCGCCGCCGCAGGCGGTCAGGACGCCCAGCGCGAGGGCGCCGAGGGCGATCAGGACGAGGAGCAGGCGGTGGGTCTTCATGGCGGTACGGGCCTTCCGATCGGGGGAGCGAGTCCCTGCGCTATCTCCCGGCAGGCTACCACGTGCCGGCACGATCGGCACGGGGTTTGACACCCGCCGCGAGGACGCCGACGCTACCCGGCATGGATGACGTCGACCGCCGCCTCCTCGACCGCCTGCAGAACGAGCTCCCGCTCGTCGCCCGACCGTGGGCCGCGCTCGCCGAAGAGCTCGGGATGCCGGAGGACGAGCTGCTGGAGCGCATCGGGGGCCTGCGCGGCGAGGGCGTCGTCCGGCAGATCTCCGCGATCTTCGACACGCGCCGGCTCGGCTACCGCTCGAGCCTCGTGGCGGCCCGCTCGAAGCCGGGCCAGCAGCAGTTCTCCGCCGACGTGTTCTCCGCGCACCCGGGCGTCACCCACAACTACGAGCGCGAGCACGCGTTCGACCTCTGGTTCACGATCGCGGTGCCTCCGGATACGCAGATCGGCCTCGACGGCACGATCGAACTGCTCGGCCGGATGGCGGACGTCGAGTCGATCCGTCCCCTGCCCGCGCTGCGCTTCTTCAAGATCGGCGTCGACCTCGACATGGTCGGCGGCCGCGACCCCGCCGCGAAGAAGGCGCGCCGCGCGCCCACCCTCGAGGCGCCGTCCCGGCCCGCCACGGAACGCGAGGTCGCGGCCGTGCGCGCGCTGCAGCAGGACCTGCCCGCGATCCCCGAGCCGCTCGTGCCGCTCGCCGAGGAGCAGGGCTTCACGGTCGACGAGCTGCTCGCCGTCGGGCGCGAGATGCTCGAGGACGGACGCATGCGGCGCTTCGCCGCCGTCCTCAACCACCGCAAGGCCGGCTTCCTCCAGAACGGCATGGGCGTCTGGATCGTCGACGAGGACCGCGTCGAGGAGGCGGGCCGGATCATGGCCGGCTACCGCGGTGTCTCGCACTGCTACGAGCGGCCCGTCTACCCGGACTGGCCGTACCGCCTCTTCTCGATGACGCACGGCCGCGACAAGGAGGAGTGCGAGGCCGTCCTCGCCGCCCTGTCGGAGGAGACCGGCCTCGACGAGTACGCGGTGCTGTACTCGATCAAGGAGTTCAAGAAGACGCGCCTGCGCTACTTCGACGAGGACGCGACCGCCTGGGAGGCGGCCCACCTCGCGCTGGCCTGAGTCCGCGGCCTAGAGCCGCGTCTCGTCGACCGACCAGATCTCCGGCAGCTCGCGGAAGCGCTCGCCCGCGTCGAGGCCGTAGCCGACGACGAAGTCGTCGGGGATCTCGAAGCCGACGAAGCGGATCGGCACGTCGTTGTCGTGGCGACCCGGCTTCGACAGGAGCGAGCAGACCTCGAGGGACGCCGGCCGGCGCGTCTCGAGGTTGCGCAGGAGGTACGACAGGGTCAGGCCCGAGTCGACGATGTCCTCCACGACCAGGACGTCCTTGCCCTCGATCGGCGCGTCGAGGTCCTTCAGGATGCGCACGACGCCCGACGAGCGCGTGCCCATCCCGTACGACGAGATGACCATGAAGTCCATCGTGCACGGCACCTCGATCGCGCGCACGAGATCGGCCAGGAAGATGAAGCCGCCCTTGAGGACGCAGGTGATCGCGAGCTCGCGTCCGGCGTAGGTCTCCGTGATCTCGCGGCCGAGCGCGGCGACGCGGGCCGCGATCTCGTCGCCCGACAGCAGCACGTCGCGCAGCGCGGGATGGCGCGGGCTCATGCGGCGCCCTCGCGCCGGCCCGAGCCGGGCGGGGAGAAGCGGATGCGGTCGGAGTCGACGTCGGCCATGCCTGCGCCCGGCAGCGTACGGCGCCGGGGGGACGTGCGCAGCGCCTCGACGTCGTCGTGGCCGAGCGTGAGCCCGACGCGGGCGGCCGCGCGGCGCAGCGCGAGGCGGCCGAGGGCGGGTGGCGCGGCCACGAGCGGCGCGACGGGGACGGCGCCGTCCGGGTCGATCAGCGCGTCGGCGAGCGCGTCGAGGAGCGCTCGCTCGTCGTCGGCGAGGAGCGCGGCGCGCGCGAGGTTTCGCTCGGCTCCCGGATGGGCGAGCGCGAGGGCCGGCAGCACGTCGAGGCGGATGCGGTTGCGTGCGGGGCCGGTCTCGAGGTTGCTCGGATCGTCGCGCCACGGCACGTCGCGACGGACCAGCTCGCGACGCACCTCGTCGCGGGCGCAGTCGATCAGGGGGCGCAGCCAGCGCCCGTCGCGCGGGGGCAGGGCCGCGAGGCCGCGCGGCGAGCCCGATGCGGCGAGCCGGTAGAGCACCGTCTCGGCGCGGTCCGAGAGGGTGTGCCCGGTCGCGCTCGGATCGTCGCC
>JBMTER010000230.1:0-2487 GCA_049433345.1 Gaiellales bacterium
GGAGGCCGGCGAGGTGGCCGGCGAGGTGGCCGGCGAGGGCGATGCCGCAGTCACAGGCGGCGGGGATGACGCGGTCGACATCGAGCCGCCCGTCGAGATTCCGCCCGACTGGCAGCCGTCCGCCCAGGCCCAGGCCGCGATCGACACGGCGCTCCAGAACGGTCGCCCGCCGCAGTTCGTCGTCGTCTCGTTCGACGGCGCCGCGGACTACCGCATGTACGACCGCTGGTTGAAGGTGGCTGACGAGGCGGGTGCGCGCTTCACCTTCTTCATCAGCGGCATCTACATGCTGCTGCCCGAGCACGCGACGAAGTACCAGCCGCCCGGGGGCTTCGATGCCGGCTTCTCGAACCTCGGCGGCTACGCGGAGCTCGCCGGCCCGAAGTCCGCGCTCGAGAACCTGCGCGACAACGTCGCCGATTTCAACGAGGCCCGCACCCTTGGCCACGAGATCGGCTCCCACTACGTCTCCCACATCTGCGAACAGGCCGATGCGTGGACGGCGCAGGACTGGATCTCCGAGGAGAGCCAGTGGGAGAAGCTGATGCTCGATCCCGGCGGCGTCAACGAGCTGGCCCGTCCCCTGACGCCGGCGTACACGAAGGACGACTTCCACGGCGGACGGACGCCGTGCCTCGCGGGCGACAAGCAGGCGCTGTACGCGGCGATGAGCGAGATGGGGCGCGAATACGACGCGAGCCAGTCCGGGATCCTCGGCGCCTGGCCGTCCAAACAGCAGGGCCTGTGGAACTTCCCGCTGCCCACGATCGACCGCGTCGGCTCCGAGTACCCGGTGATGGCGATGGACTACAACTTCTACGTCAACCAAGGACAGGCGGAGACGCAGGCGCAGGCCGATGAGTTCGAGGAGCTCACCTACAAGAGCTACATGAAGGCCATCAACACGCTGCACGCCGGCAATCGCGCCCCGTTCATCACCGGCTCGCACTTCGCCAATTGGAACAAGGGCGCCTACATGGACGCCCTCGAGCGCACGGTCCGCGACCAGTGCGCACGGCCCGAGGTGGCCTGCGTGAACATGATCACGCTGGCCCGCTGGCTGGACCAGCAGAAACCGGCCGACCTCAAGCGCTGGGGCATGGGCGACTTCGCGGGCGGTCCGGGCGAGGGCGCCTCGACGGGCGCCGCCGAGACCGCCGCAGCGGCCGGCTAGCCCTCGCCGACCGAGAAGGGCGTCTCGCCGGGGAAGATGTAGCCGCGACGGCGCGCCTCGCGCACGAGCATCTCGCGCGTCCCGAGCGCGTCGCGCTCGTCGACGGCGCGCTGCTTTGCGGCACGGGCCTCCCGCAGCTCGACCTTGGCCCGCTCGAACTCGACCTGGGCGGATCGGTAGGCGCGGATGGGCTGCACGAACAGCACGGCCAGCACGACCACGATCACGATCACGACGATCCTCCGCACAGCGCCCGGTTCGCCGCCCGTGCGAGCGCTCCTGCCGCCTACGCTTCGGGGGTGATCGACGTCGCGGACCTCGCCCGGCTCGAGCGGCAGCTCGGCCGCGCCCCGATCCCGCCGGTGCGGGTCGCCTGCCGCTGCGCGTCGGGCTGGCCCGTCGTGGTCGAGCAGCCCGAGCGGACGCCCGCGGGCGAGCCCTTCCCGACCGCCTTCTGGCTGTCGTGCCCGGGTCTCGTGCAGGCCGTGTCGCGCCTCGAGGGGGCCGGAGGCGTGCGCGCTCTCGAACGGCGGCTCGCCGCCGAGCCGGAGCTCGCCGCCTCCTTCGACGCGGCGATGGAGCGCCATCGGGCGCTGCGCCCCGCGTATGGTCTCGGCATCGGCGGCGTGCGCAATCCGCGTGCCGTCAAGTGCCTGCACGCGCACGTCGCGTTCGCGCTCGCCTGCCCGCCGCATCCGGCGGGCGCCGCGGTGCTCGCCGAGGCAGGCGGCATCCCGTCGACCTGCTGCATGGAGGGGGCGTGACGGATCCCGAGACGGAGGTCGCGCTCCAGGCGTGGGGCGAGGCGCCGGCGGCGGTGCGGCGGCTGCGGGCCGGCCTCGACCAGCGCGGCCTCGACGCGCACGAGCGTGCGTACGCGGCGATACGCGGGGAACTCGTGCGCCGCGTGGGACAGAGCTACGCCCTCGCCGACCTGTCGCGGGCGTGGCGCGAGGCCGATCGCTGGGCGTCCGATGTGGCGCGGGACGCGGCGGCTCCCGCTCCGCCGCCGCGCAGCGCGACCCTGCTCGTCGACCTCGCCTGCGCTCGGCTCATGCGATCGGCGCGCGCTGCGCCGGGAACGAGCGATGCGACGATGTCCGCCGAACTGACGAGGCTCGAGGAGGAAGCAGCGCACATCGAGGCCTGCCTGCTCGCTGCTGCGGCGGTACCGGGGGAGCGACGGGGACCGGCGGTCGAGCGCGTGGTCGATCTCGTCGAGCGATTCGAGTCGATGGTGGCCGACCTGGTGCTCGCCGCGGGGGAGTCGCCCGCAGCGCGGCGCACGAGCGCGGGCGTCATCCACGGCACGC
>JBMTER010000231.1:0-2485 GCA_049433345.1 Gaiellales bacterium
GGCGCGCGCGCGCGGGCGGCGCCAGCCGACGGTGCCGTCCTGGCGCCCGGCGACGAGCAGGCTCGGCGCGGGAAACGGCCGCGAGCCATCGGCGGCGGGCCCGCGATGCGGGTAGGCTCGGTCGAGGCGCGTCAGAAACGCGCGATCGCAGGCCCGATAGGCCGGCATATCCCACGTGCGGATCTCGTCGAGCATGCGTCGCTCCGGTGCCGGGAGCGCGGCCGGGATCCACGTCTCGTCGTCGGCGAGATCGTCGAATACGGCGGGGTCGGGATGGATCACGACCGGATCCGCGACGTCCCGGGTGTTGTCGTCACCGGGCACATCCGGCACGAGCAGGGCCGCGCCGAGCAGCCGCTCGGGATGGGTGCGCAGCAGCCCGAGCGCGAGATAGCCGCCGTAGGAGTTTCCCGCCACGGCGTACGGCGCGTCGTCGAAGGCGCGCTGGCCGACGGCGGCCACCAACTCGAGCATCTGCGCCTGCGTCCCGAGCCAGTCCGGCGCCGGCGTCTCGCCGTGCCCGGGCAGGTCGAAGGCCACGCGCCGCCAGCCACCGCGCCGGTCCAGCACCGGGTCGAGATCGGCGCAGAGGTAGCGGTGATCGGCGGACCAGCCGTGGACCAGCAGCAGCGGCCGTCCGGAGCCCCGCTCGTGCAGGCGGATCGGAATGCCTTTGACCTCGACGACCATCCGCTGCTCCCCTCGCACCTGACAGTCCAGTCAGTTCGCTGTAGGATAGTGGCTCGTCCTCGGGAGGGAGAGACCGATGAAGCGACTGCTGGCACTCATGACCGCCCTGATCGTGGCGGCCCTGGTCGCCGCCTGCGGCGGCGGCGAGTCGACCACGCCGGACCAGGGCGGCGGAGCCCAGACCGGCACCGGCGAGGCCGCGGCGCCCGAGGTCGAGCCCGGCGGCATCTTCCGGATGGGCACGACGTCGGGGCCGGACTCGATCAACCCGTTCGTGTCGTACTCGGCGCTGTCCTACATCCTCTACACGGAGACCTACCCGACCCTCGTCCAGTACAACCAGGACTTCGAGATCGAAGGCGACTGGGCCGAGTCGTGGGAGACCTCCGACGACGGCCTCGTCTGGACCTTCACGCTCAAGGAGGGCGGCACCTGGTCCGACGGCACCCCGATGACCGCCGACGACGCCGCCTTCACCGGCAACCTGATCATCGAGTACGGCGACGGCCCCGCCAGCATGCTGGCGCCGTTCCTGACCTACGCCCAGAAGGTGGAGGCGCCCGACCCGAACACGGTCGTGATCACCTACGAGAAGCCGGTCGGCAACGTCCTGCCGCAGCTGCAGCAGTTCTTCATCCTGCCCAAGCACGTCGTCGAGCCCGCCGTCGGCAACAAGGGCAAGGGCCTGAAGAAGTGGGATCCGATGGCCGGCGGCGCGCAGGTCGGCGGCGGCACCTTCTTCATCAAGCAGTACGAGGAGAAGGGCACCACCATCCTGGAGCGGAACCCCGGCTACTACGGCACGCCGGCGAACGTCGACGCCGTCGGCGTGACCGTCTACCAGAACGCGGACGCGATGCTCGCCGCGCTCGACGGCGGCCAGCTCGACGCCGTCGACTCGCTGCCGCCGACCCTCGTCTCGAAGTACGAGGACAATCCGGCGTACCAGCTGCAGATCGGCGACTCCACGTTCATCTACGACATCGGCTTCAACTCGAACCCGGACAAGCCGAAGAACCGCGAGCTGCTGGACCCGAAGGTGCGCACGGCGCTCGCGCACGGCGTCAACCGGCAGGCGATCATCGACACCGTCCTCAACGGCTACGGCAAGCCGGCGGCGACGATGTTCACGACGCTGTCGGGCCAGTGGCTGAATACCGACATCCAGCCGGAGGCCTTCGACCTCGAGCTCGGCAACCAGATCCTCGACGACCTCGGCTACGCGAAGGGCTCCGACGGCATCCGCACCAAGCCGGACGGCGGGAAGATGGAGTACGAGGTGATCACGCCCGATTCGGTCGACGGCCTCGACCGCCTGTTCGAGATCGTGGCGGCCGACTGGGAGCAGCTCGGCGTGAAGGTCACGCAGAAGAAGATGGACGGCACCGCGGCCTTCGAGGCGATCGGCGCGCCCGATTGGAAGTACGAGGACTTCGACATCATGATCTGGGACTGGGTCGGCTACATCGACCCGGACTTCATGCTGTCGGTGATCACGTGCGACCAGTGGGGCGGCTGGAGCGACACCGGCTACTGCAACCCCGCCTACGACGAGCTCTACAAGAAGCAGGCCACCACGGTCGACCAGGAGGCCCGCCGCGAGATCGTCTGGGAGATGCAGCAGATCCAGTACGACGAGAAGCCGTACATCCATATCGCCCAGACCCTCAACATCGCGGCCTACACGAAGGACTGGACGAACCTCAAGGATCCGTTCCTGCTCGGGCTCTCGAAGATCCCGTGGGAGCAGATCGGACGGGCCAAGGCCTCGTGACGACACGCCGGCCCGCATCGC
>JBMTER010000232.1:0-2457 GCA_049433345.1 Gaiellales bacterium
GCGGCCGCGGCAGCTACGTCGACGACGTCCAGCTGCCCGGCATGCTGCACATGGCGATCTACCGGTCGCCCTTCGCGCACGCCACGATCAACTCGATCGACTGCTCGCGCGCGCTCGCGATGCCCGGCGTCCTCGCCTGCATCACGGGCAAGGACCTCGAGGCGCACGGCCTCGCGTGGATGCCGACCCTGGCCGGCGACACCCAGGCGGTGCTCGCCACCGACAAGGTGCGCTTCCAGGGCCAGGAGGTGGTCTGCGTGATCGCCAAGACGCAGTACCAGGCCGAGGACGCGCTCGAGGGCATCGACGTCGACTACGACCCGCTGCCCGTGATCGTGGACCCGAAGCGGGCGATGGACGCGGACGCGCCGATCATCCGCTCGGACCTCGAGGGCAAGGAGGACAACCACATCTTCACGTGGGAGTCCGGCGACGCCGACGCCACGGAGCGCGTGTTCAAGGAGGCCGACGTCGTCGTCTCCCTCGACACGCTCTACCCGCGCATCCACCCGGCCCCGATGGAGACCTGCGGCTGCGTCTCCGACTACAACACGGCGACCGGCAAGATGACGGTGCACCTGACCAGTCAGGCGCCGCACGCGCATCGCACGCTGTTCGCGCTGGTGGCGGGGCTGCCGGAGCAGAAGATCCGCATCATCTCGCCCGACGTCGGCGGCGGCTTCGGCAACAAGGTGCCGATCTACCCCGGCTACGTGGTGGCCACGGCGGCGTCGCTGCTGATCGGCAAGCCGGTCAAGTGGATCGAGTCGCGCTCCGAGAACCTGATCTCGACCGGCTTCGCCCGCGACTACCACATGGCCGGCGAGCTGGCGGCCACGAAGGACGGCAAGATGCTCGCGCTGCGCGCGAACGTCCTCGCCGACCACGGCGCGTTCAACGCGCAGGCCCAGCCGTCGAAGTGGCCGGCCGGGTTCTTCAACATCGCCACCGGGTCGTACGACTTCCAGGCGGCGTACTGCAAGGTCGACGGCGTCTACACGAACAAGGCGCCGGGCGGCATCGCCTACCGCTGCTCGTTCCGCGTGACGGAGGCCGCCTACCTGATCGAGCGCCTGGTCGAGAACCTCGCGCTCGAGACCGGCATCGACGCCGCCGAGCTGCGCCGGCGCAACTTCATCAAGCCGGAGCAGTTCCCGTACCGGTCGCCGATGGGCTGGGAGTACGACTCGGGCGACTACGAGAAGGCCCTCGACCTCGCGCTCGACCTCGTCGGCTACGACGAGCTGCGCAAGGAGCAGGCCGAGAAGCGCGCCCGCGGCGAGATCATGGGCATCGGCTTCTCCTCGTTCACGGAGATCGTCGGCGCCGGCATGTCGAAGATCTGCGACATCGCGGGCCTCGCCATGATCGACTCGGCGGAGCTCCGCATCCACCCGACCGGCAAGGGCGTCCTCAAGCTCGGCGTCCAGTCGCAGGGCCAGGGCCACGAGACGACGTTCGCGCAGATCGTCGCCAACGAGCTCGGCATCCCGTCGACCGACATCGCGGTCGAGCACGGCGACACGGACCACACGCCGTACGGCCTCGGCACGTACGCGTCGCGCTCGACCCCGACGGGCGGCGCGGCCACCGCGATCGTGGCCCGCAAGCTGCGCGAGAAGGCGCGCCAGATCGCCGCGCACCTGCTCGAGTGCTCGCCCGACGACCTCGAGTTCGACTCGGGCACGTTCTCCGTGAAGGGCTCCCCGGACCGCGTCAAGACGGTCCAGGAGTGCATCTTCGCGGCCTACCAGGCCGGCCTCCCCGAGGGCATGGAGAACGGCTTCGAGGACGTCACCTACTACGACGCCCCGGAGATGACGTACCCGTTCGGGACGTACATCTGCGTCGTCGACATCGACAAGGGCACCGGCGAGGTCAAGGTGCGCAAGTTCGTGGCCGTCGACGACTGCGGCACCCGCATCAACCCGATGATCGTGGACGGACAGATCCACGGCGGGCTGACGCAGGGCTTCGGGACGGCGATGATGGAGCTGATCTCGTTCGACGAGGACGGCAACTGCTTCGGCGGCAACTTCATGGACTACCTGATCCCGACGGCGGTCGAGAGCCCGTCGTGGACGCTCGGGGAGTGCGTGACGCCGTCGCCGCACCATCCGATCGGCGCGAAGGGCGTCGGCGAGTCGCCCACCGTGGGTTCGCCGCAGGCCTTCGTGAACGCCGTCGTCGACGCGCTCTCGCCGCACGGCGTGACCAACATCGACATGCCGCTCTCGGCCCACAAGGTCTGGAAGCTCATGCGCGACGCGGGCGTCACGGACGAGTAGGGAGCATGCTGGGAGCGTGAACCGCACCGCCGACATCGCACGGATCGCGGCCGACCTCGCCCTGCGGGGTCAGCCGTACGTGCTCGCGACCGTGGTCCGGGCCGAGGCGCCAGCCTCGGTCCGGCCCGGCGCGCAGGCGATCGTCCATCCCGCCGGCCGCGGCGCCGGC
>JBMTER010000233.1:0-2448 GCA_049433345.1 Gaiellales bacterium
GCGGCAGTCCACTGCCGACCGGCAGCACCCAGCCCGACATCGAGTCGTGGCCGTTGATCGCCAGCCGCGCGTCACGGATCTCGCCGAGGGCGAGTCCAGCGAGCCCGGGCCGACCCAGCAGGACGCTCCGGTAGCGGGCACCCGCGTCGGGGTCGAGCGCGGAGACGGGCGCGGCGAGCGGCTCGACGGCGAACCCGCGATCGCGCAGGCGCGTGTACGGGAGCCCGCACAGGTAGAGCAGCGCGGGCTCACCGCCGGCGATCGCCTCGAGGACGTCGAGGTCGCGCGCCTCCGTCTCCGCGATCGCGATACCGGTCAGGCGGGTCAGCTCTGCGGTGACGGCCGCCTGGTACGGCAGGAGCGCATCGCCGAGGAAGGCGTGCGACCGCAGCACGACCTAGCGGCGGCCGCGGCGCGCGCTGCGGCGGCGCAGCGCCTTCCGGACGCGGTGGGCCTTCGGGGCGGGGCGGCGCTTCTTCACGGGGACTCCTTCGCTCGGGACGCGGTCAGGGTAGCGACGCTCAGCCGATCAGGCCGCGGGCCACGAGCTCGGCGCGCACGACCTCGCGCTCCGCGTCAGTGGCCGCCACGAGCGGCAGCCGCAGGCCGCCGGTGGCGAAGCCGAGCAGCTCCATCGCGGTCTTGACCGGGATCGGATTGACCGCCACCGACAGGGCCTCGTAGAGCGATTGGAGCCCGTCGTCGACGCGTCGCGCCTCCGCCTCGTCGCCCGCGTCCGCCGCCGCCTGGATCGCGGTCATCTCGGTCCCCGCCACGTGGCTCGCGACGCAGATGCCCCCGACGCCGCCGAGCAGGGCGAACGGCAGCACGAGATCGTCGTTGCCCGCGTAGAGGGCGAGCCGTCCGGCCTCGACGACGCGGCGGGCCTCCTCGAGGTCGGTCACCGCCTGCTTGACGGCGACGACCTGGTCAATGCGGGCGAGGCGATCGAGATCTTCGGGACTCAGGTGCAGGACGACCCGCTGCGGGATGTTGTACAGCACGATCGGCAGATCCCCGGCGGCGTCGGCCATGGCCCGCACGTGGCCTTCGATGCCGGCGATCGGCGGCTTGTTGTAGTACGGCGTGACGCAGAGGAACCCGGCGACGCCGCGGAGGCGCGCGGCCTGCGCCGTCAGGTGCGCGGAGTGCGCCGTGTCGTTCGAGCCCGTACCGGAGATGACGGGGACGCGGTCGCCCACTGCGCCCGCGACGGCCTCGGTCAGGGCCAGCTTCTCCTCGTCGGTGAGGGTCGACGCCTCGCCCGTGGTGCCGTGGACGACGAGCCCCTCGGATCCGTGCGCGATCAGGTGCTCGGCGAGGCGCACGGCCTCATCGAGGTCGATTGCGCCGTCCGCCGAGAACGGCGTGATCATCGCGGTCAGTATGCGGCCGAACGGCGCGCCCATCTGGATTCCCTTCCCTCGGGTCGGCGCCAGCATAGCCGCCTCCCGCGCCCGCCGGGTGGCTCAGTCGAGGACGAGCTCGAGCCCGGTGTGCAGGCCCGCGCCGAGCGTCTGGACCCGGCGGATCGCGAGCAGGGCGCCGGGCACGAAGGCGTCGAGGCCCGTGGTCACGTTGCGGATCTCGAGGGTCTGCGCCGGCGCGCCGAAGACGACGCTCTGGTTGGCGACGACGCCCGGCAGTCGCAGGCTGGAGATCGGCGGCCGTCGGCCCGCGGCCTCCTCGATCAGGTCGGCGGTGCGCCGCGCGGTGCCGCTCGGGGCGTCGACCTTGTTGACGTGGTGCTCCTCGACGATCGCGGCGTCGGGGAGGATCCGGGCCGCCTCGGCGGCGAGACGCATCATCAGGACGGCGGTGATGGCGAAGTTCGGGCAGAAGAGGACGGGTACGCCGGCGGCGCGCGCGGCCGCATCGACGTGCTCGCCGGCGTCGGAATCCATCCCGGTCGTCCCGAGCACCATCGGAACGCCCGCGCCGATCGCCGCCAGGCAGTGCGGCTCGGCGGCGTCGGGACGGGTGACGTCGATGACGACGTCCGCCTCCGTGGCCGTGATCGCCTCGGCGAGCGTCGGGAAGCCGTCACCCGCCGCCAGCGAGCGGGCCACGCGGCCGGCGAGGACGAGGTCGTCGGCGGCGGCCACCGCCGCGCAGATCGGGGTGCCGAGACGCCCCGTCGCGCCGCTGACGAGCACGCGCGTCACGCGGCACCCCCGACGGACGCGCGGAACGCGTCGAGCGCCCGCTCGAAGGCGGCCCGGTCGGAGCCGATGCCGGCCACGCAGAGGTTCTCGGGGGCGAACAGCTCAGCCGCGAGGTCGCGGACGCCCTGTTCGCCGACCTGGTCGATACGGCGGGCGACCTCGTCGTCGGTGAGGAGCGGCACCTCCGAGACGAGATGCCGGCCGAGCCGGGCCATGCGCGCGACCGTGCTGTCCATCGTCAGCAGCAGGCCGTGGCCCACCGTGAGCAGCAGGGTCACCGCCA
>JBMTER010000234.1:0-2443 GCA_049433345.1 Gaiellales bacterium
GCCTTCGCCTCGTCCGGCCGCTTCACCTCACCCGGCTTCGCCGCGCTGGCCGGCGGTACGGCTCCCGCCGCACCCTTCGGTTCCTCGAATTCCGCCGCGGGCGCAGGAGACACGGCCGGCGGCGGATCGATCACGCCGCCATCCAGCTCGGTGGGAGCCTCGGGAGTCGGAGCCGCGACGGCCTCCGCGGGAAATGCCGAAGCGGCGGCGACCGGCGTGGTGACGCGCGCCGGCTGAACCTGCTGCGCGGCAGCGGCCTCGACGATCGTCACCTTCGCACCTGACGCGACCCGCTCGGAGGCCTGGCGCTTCGTGATGCGCTCCTGCTGCACGACCAGGGCCGGACGCACGGCGTCGCGCACGACCGGTACACCGCCGATGGTGCCACCGGCGACGACGGCTGTGGCGGTGACACCGACCACGACCTTGACCGCGGCCGAGGCGCCCGCGATGGACGAGGCCGCCGCGGCGATGCCACCACCCGCGGCGACGGCCGCGGTCCCCGCCCCGAGCGCGAATCCGGGGATCGACTCGCCGAGGCGCGAGGCGACGGCGTCGAGCGGGAGGGTGCCGTTGACCGCCATCTCCTCCGGCGAGCGGAGGCGGCGCGAGGCGGCGCGGCAGGAGCGGCAGCGGAGGAGGTGCGCCCGGGTGCGCGCCGTGATCGCATCCTCGGCGAGGGCGGCGCGGACCTCGGCGCAGTCGGAGTCGTCCTCGACCTCGGGCACGGCGACGAGCGACTTGCGGGCGCGATAGACCAGGGCGTCGACGCCCTGCGGGGTCGTCTCCAGCACCTCGGAGGTCTCGACCGCGGACAGGCCGATCCACTCGCGCAGCACCATCGCCTCGCGCTGCTGCTCCGGGAGCGTGCCGAGCAACGCGACGGTCGCATCGAAGGCGTCCCTGCGCTCGTACGCCTCCTCGACAGATGGTCCGGGGTCGGCGTGCCACTCCTCGAGCGACTCGTGCACGCCCCGGCGCTTGACCATCGCGATGCGGGTCAGGCACTCGTTGCGCAGGATGCGGAAGAGCCACGCGCGCGGCTCGCGCACACGCTCACCCTCCTGGAGCACGCGATGCGCCGAGAGGAACGTGGCCTGTACGGCGTCCTCGGCGTCCTCGACCCGACCGAGGCGATGCCACGCGAAGCGCAGGAGCTCGCCGGCGTGCTGCTTGTAGAGCGAAGCCGTCAGCGCACCCGCGTCGCGGGTGGGCAGGCTGGTGCTCCTCTCAAGCGCAACGGCCATGGCACAAGTGTAGACGCGCGAATGCGGCGGATCTGACGGCCGCTTGCGCATTTCCCGTAACCACACGGAAACTCGCATGAATACAGGGATCTCCAGCCGTTTCCCCCGACGCGACTAGACTGGCCCCAACCCGAGAGGAGGGCCCGGTGGAGAGCTGGCGCAACAAGAAGACGCTGATCCTGAGCCGCACGGACATCATGGGGCTGGTCAGCCCGGCCGAGTACGTGGCGTGCGTGGAGCAGGCCTACCGCATGCACGGCGAGGGCCGCTTCTACATGGACCCGAAGGGCCACATCGTGCTCGACAAGTATCCGGGCGAGTGGGAGGCGATGCCGTCCTACATCGAGGAGCCGGAGGCGGCGGCCTGCAAGTGGGTCTCGATCCGCGAGAACAACCGCGCCAAGTACGACCTTCCCACCGTCTTCTCGATCCTCATCTACACGGATCCCGAGACGGGCTTCCCGCTGGCGATCTGCGACGGCTCGTACCACACGGTGCAGCGCACCGGCGCCTCGGCGGCGGTGTCCGCGAAGTGGATGGCCCGCCCCGACTCGAAGGTGCTGGCGATTGTCGGCGGCGGCAACATGGCCGAGGGCGCGCTCGAGACCTGCGACACCGTCTTCGACTGGGACGAGGTGCGCGTCTGGAGCCGCAGCGAGTCGACGCTCGACCACTTCCGTTCCGTGATGGAGCCGAAGATCGACGGGCGCTACCCGATCATCACGTCGACCGACGTGGAGGCGACCGTGCGGGGCGCCGACGTCGTGGTCACGATCACCCCGGCCCGCGAGCCGATCGTCAAGAAGGAGTGGATCGCCCCGGGCACGCACATCGCCGCCGTCGGCGCCGACAAGGACGGCGACCAGGAGCTCGAGTCGGGCCTGCTCGTCGGGGCGCGCGTCTTCGTCGACGACATCCGCCAGTGCCGTACCGACGGCGAGATCAACGTGCCGCTCAAGGAGGGCGTGATCACCGAGGCCGACCTGGCCGGCGAGATCGGCGAGGTGATCACCGGGAAGAAGCCCGGCCGCACCTCCGACGACGAGATCACGATCTTCGACTCCACGGGCATCGCCCTGCAGGACTCCGCGACCGTGCCGCTCGAGTACGAGCGCGCGCTCGCGGCGGGCGTCGGGGTGGAGAAGAAGATGATCTCGACGTGAGTGTTTAAGCCAATCTTCGATCCGATTGAAATC
>JBMTER010000235.1:0-2442 GCA_049433345.1 Gaiellales bacterium
ATCACCTCGAGCACGTCCTCGACCGTCAGGGGCTCTAAGTAGAGCCGGTCGGAGGTGGCGTAGTCCGTGGAGACGGTCTCCGGGTTGCAGTTGACCATCACGGCCGCGTAGCCGAGCCGGCGCAGGGTCAGCGCGGCGTGGACGCAGCAGTAGTCGAACTCGAGGCCCTGCCCGATCCGGTTGGGGCCAGAGCCGAGGATGACCACGCTCGGCCGGTCGTCCGTCAGGGCCTCGTCGACCGCGTCGTAGCAGGAGTAGCGATACGTGCTGCGCGCCTCGACCTCGGCCGCGCACGAGTCGACGCTCTTGTAGGCCGGCACCACCCCGAGCGCGCGCCGCTGCGCGCGCACCGCCTGCTCGTCGGTGCCGACGAGCTCGGCGATCCGGGCGTCGCCGAGGCCCATCTGCTTGGCGCGCCGCATGGCGGGCGCGTCGAGCCCCGCGAGGCCCGCCGCGGCCACGGCCCGCTCGGCCGCCACCATCGCCGCGAACTCGTGCAGGAACCAGGGGTGGATCTCGCTCTCGCGACTCAGGGCATCGGGGTCATCGCCGGCCCGGAGGCGCGACAGGATCAGGTCGTAGCGATCCCACTTGGCCACCTCGAGGCCGCCCTCGTGGCGCGGGGTCGCATCGAGCTCGCGGCTGCGCAGGGCCTTGCCGAACGACTCGGCGAAGGTGCGGCCGATCGCCATCGCCTCCCCCACGCTCTTCATCTGCGTGGTCAGGGTGTCGTCGGAGCCCGCAAACTTCTCGAAGGCGAAGCGCGGCAGCTTCGTGACCACGTAGTCGAGGGTCGGCTCGAACGAGGCCGGCGTCGTCTGGGTGAGGTCGTTGGGGATCTCGTCGAGCGTGTAGCCGATCGCGAGCTTCGTCGCGACCTTCGCGATCGGGTAGCCCGTCGCCTTCGAGGCGAGCGCCGACGAGCGGCTGACGCGCGGGTTCATCTCGATCACGACGACCTCGCCGGTCTCCCGGTTGAGGGCGAACTGCACGTTCGAGCCACCCGTCTCCACCCCGACCGCGCGGATCACGGTCGCGGCCGCGTCGCGCAGCGTCTGGAACTCGCGGTCCGAGAGGGTCATCGCGGGCGCCACGCAGACCGAGTCGCCCGTGTGCACGCCCATCGCGTCGAGGTTCTCGATCGAGCAGACGATCACGACGTTGTCGTGCTTGTCGCGGATCACCTCGAGCTCGAACTCGCCCCAGCCCTTGACCGACTCCTCGATCAGGACCTGGCTGATCGGGCTCGCCGAGCAGCCCTTGTCGACGAACAGGCGCAGCTCGTCGAGGTCGGCGGCGCAGCCGCCGCCCTCGCCGCCGAGCGTGAAGGCCGGGCGGATCACCATCGGCAGGCGCAGGGTGCCGGCCTCGACGAGGGCCTCGGCCTCGGCCACGGAGGTGACGGTCTCGCCGCGCGCGGTGCGCAGGCCGACGCGGGCCATGGTCTGGGCGAACAGCTCGCGATCCTCGGCGGTCCGGATCGCGTCGATCGAGGCGCCGATCAGCTCGATGCCGAGCTCGTCGAGGACGCCGGCCTCCTGCAGGTCGAGGGCGGCGTTGAGCGCCGTCTGCCCGCCGAGGGTCGGCAGGAGCGCATCGGGGCGCTCCTGGCGCAGGACGCTGGCGATGCCCTCGACGTCGAGCGGCTCGATGTAGGTGCGGTCGGCCCAGCCCGGGTCGGTCATGATCGTCGCCGGGTTCGAGTTGACGAGGACGGTCTCGTAGCCCTCCTCGCGCAGGACGCGCAGGGCCTGCACGCCCGAGTAGTCGAACTCGCAGGCCTGGCCGATCACGATCGGCCCCGAGCCGATCACGGCGATCTTCCTGAGATCCTCGCGGCGCGGCATCAGGCGCTCCCCCTCGCCGCCCGGTGGGCGGCGGCCTCGTCGACGAAGGCGACGAGGGCGTCGCGCGCGTCGTGCGGCCCCGGCGAGGCCTCCGGGTGGAACTGCATGCTCCAGACCGGCCGGCCCTCGAGGCGCAGGCCCTCGACGGTCTCGTCGTAGAGCGACGTGTGCGTGATCGTGACCTCGCCCGCCCCGTCGGGCGGCCTGACGGCGAAGCCGTGGTTCTGGCTCGTCACGAGCACGCGGCCCGTCGCGCACTCGAGGACGGGGTGGTTGGCGCCGCGGTGGCCGAAGCGCAGCTTGTAGGTCTCGAGGCCGAGCGCGCGGGCAAGCAGCTGGTGGCCGAGGCAGATCCCGAAGACGGGCACGCCGAGGTCGAGCATCGCGCGCACGTTGGCCACGTGGGCGTCCATCGCGCCCGGATCGCCCGGGCCGTTGGCGAGCAGGATGCCGTCGGGGTCGAGGGCGCTGATGTCGGCGGCCGTCGCATCGTGCGGCAGGATCACCACGTGCGCGCCGGCCTGGGCGACGAGGTCGCCGATCGAGTCCTTCGCGCCGTAGTCGAGCAGCGCGACCGTGCAGCGCGTCTCCCCGG
>JBMTER010000236.1:0-2402 GCA_049433345.1 Gaiellales bacterium
AACGGCACGGGCGTTCTCGACCTCTTCGGCATCGCCGAGACGGCCATAGCCCATGAAGAAGGTCATGACCTTGTCCTTGGCCGCCTGATCGAGCTTCTTGTTCCACAGAATCGGATCGGAGGGGATCAGCGGCGACTGCCAGACGACCTTGATCTTGGCGGCGGCGGCGGGGTTGGTCGTCTGCAGCCGGCGAAGGTTTTCGGTGTTGTTGGTCGCGACGTCGACCTTGCCGCTCAGGAGCAGCGGCAGATCCCAGTCGACCGTCACGACCTCGACGTCCTGCTCGGTCAGGCCGGCCGCGCCGAGGACGAACGGCAGCATCGCCTTCGTCCACGAGTCGCCGTAGCCCGAGATCTTCTTGCCCTTCAGGGTGTCGAGCGCGATCGGCGTGCCCGGCTTCGTGAACAGGCCCCAGTTGTTGGACGTCGTGTAGTTGCCGATCGCCGTGATGCCGAGGCCCTCCTTGACGGAGAAGGCCATGGCGGGCGGCGTCACCAGGCCGAGGGCGGAGGCGCCGGGGGCCACCCCCTTCGCCGACGAGGCCGGGTCCGGAGGGAAGACCAGCTCGACCTCGACCCCGGCCTCCGCGAAGTAGCCCATCTCGTCGGCGACGACGAGCGGTACGGCCATGAAGTCCACCGTCGGCCACGAGTAGGAGACGGTCAGCTTCGTCGGCTCGCCCGACGGCGCGGAGCTGGTCGCGCCGCCGTCCGTGCCCGTGGCCGCCTCGTCCGAGTCGGAGCCGCCGCAGGCCGCGGCGATGGCGCCCACGACGAGGGCGAGCATGAGGGCGAGGATCCTGGTGCGATTCACGGGGCGTCTCCCGGTCGGTGGTCCGTCGAGCGCGACGCGCCCAATCCTAGCCGGCGTCGGGTGCTGCGGGTGCGCCAGGGCGTGGCCAGCCGCTCGAGGCCGACGACGAGCAGGAACCAGCCGATGCCGATCGCCGTCATCAGGAGCGTCGACCCCCACACGGCGGCCGTGTCGAGCGAGCTGTTGGCCTGGCGCTGGTAGCCGGCCAGGGAGCTGCCCGTCGAGGCCACGAGCTCGCCGATGACGGCGCCGGTGACCGCGTAGGTGGCGCCGATCTTGAGGCCGGAGAAGAGCGGGCCGACGGTGGCGGGCAGGCGGATCACGAGGAAGGTGCGGGCGCGCCCTCCGCCCATGGCGCGGGCCAGCGAGATCAGGTCGGGATCGACGCGGGCGAAGCCGTCGAGCACGCTGACGGCGACCGGGAAGAAGACGATCCAGGCGACGATCACGACCTTCGGCAGGATCCCGAAGCCGAGCAGGATCACGAGCGGCGCCGCGATCGCGATGATCGGCACGGCCTGCGAGCCGACCAGCACGGGGTAGACGAGGTCGCGGACGATGCGGGTCTGCGCCATCCCGACGGCGAGGACGAAGCCGAGGACGGCGCCCGCAACGAAGCCGTAGATGGTCTCCTCGAGGGTCTGCAGCGCGAGCGGCCAGAGGATCGACCAGTCCGCGCGCACGGCCCCGAGTGCCTCCCCGGGCGACGGGGCGACGAACGGGTCGACGTCGAACAGGCGGATGATCAGCGCCCAGACCGCGACCACGAGCATCACCGAGGCCAGCGGCAGCAGGATCGTGCGGGCGCTCGCGCGGCTCACGCCGCCGCCTCCCCGTGCAGGAGCGAGAGGATCCGCCGCTTGGCGGCCACCGCCGCCTCGGAGGTCGACATCTCGAGCGTGCGCGGGCGCGGCAGGTCGATCGCGAGCTCCTCGACGATCGCGCCCGGCCGTGGTCCCATCACGAGCACGCGGTCCGAGAGGAACACGGCCTCGTCGACGTCGTGCGTGACGAACAGCACCGTGCTGCCCGTCGCGGCCCGCACCTCCTGCAGCCACGTATGCATCCCGAGCCGGGTCTGCGCGTCGAGCGCCCCGAACGGCTCGTCGAGCAGCAGCAGGTTGCGGCCGCTGGCGAGGGTGCGCATCAGGGCGACGCGCTGGCGCATCCCGCCCGAGAGGGCATGGGGGTAGTGGTCGAGATAGTCGCCGAGCCCGTGACGCGCGGCGAGTTCGGCGGCGGCTGCCCGGTCATCCGCAGTCACGCCGCGGGTGAGTGCCGCGCCGAGCACGATGTTGCCGAGCACGGTGCGCCACGGCGCGAGCAGGTCCTTCTGGAGCATGTAGCCGACCGACCCGGGTCGGCCCGTGACGTCGCGACCCGCGATCTCCACCCGGCCGGCGTCCGGCGCGACGAGGCCGGAAATGACGTTGAACAGCGTCGACTTGCCGCAGCCCGACGGCCCGACGAGCGACACGAACTCGCCTGCCGCCACCGTCATCGACGTGGGGGCGAGGGCGGGGAGGCCGTCGAAGGCGCGACTGATGCCGTCGACGACGAGCATGGGGGCGGAGGCGGCCATCGCCGCG
>JBMTER010000237.1:0-2349 GCA_049433345.1 Gaiellales bacterium
CCCGCCAACCGGCTCGCCGGCGCGCGCCTGCTCCTGATCGTCGCCGATCCGCTGCCAGACTGAGCACGCGGGCGGCGAATCCGCCTACGATCGGTCACGTGCGCCCCCTGCCCCGCCTGAGCCCCACCGCCGCGCTGCTCCTCGCCGCGCCGGGCGTCGTCCTCGCCACGTGGGGCCTCCTGTTCGGCGCCGGTGGCCTCGCCCCCGGGGCGGCCAGCCTGATCGCCGC
Source organism: Gaiellales bacterium (assembly GCA_049433345.1). Taxonomy (GTDB): domain Bacteria; phylum Actinomycetota; class Thermoleophilia; order Gaiellales; family F1-60-MAGs149; genus F1-60-MAGs149. The sequence goes on from JBMTER010000237.1 coordinate 230, forward strand.
CGGCACCACCATTCCGGCCGCGATCGCGCTTGCGCTGATCGCCCTCGGCCGCTTGCCGTACGCGCGACCCGACGGGATGCTGCTGGTCGCAGCCGGCGGCATCGTGGCGTTCGCCCTCGTCGCGGCCCTGTCGGCCACGTGGTCGCTATCGCCCGCCCGCAGCACGGCCGACGCCGTCCTCGCCGCAGGCTACGCGGGCGCACTCGCGCTCGGCACCCTGCTCGGACCCGCCCTCCGGCGGCCCGGAACCACGATCGCCGCGGGCCTCACAACGGTCGCGACGATCGCCTCTGGCTGGGCGCTGATCGCACGATCCTTCGACCTGACGACGGGCGTGCAGTTCACCCCGCGACTGTCAGGCACCTTGTCCCTCCCCAACGCGATGGCGATCCTCGCCCTCGCCGGACTGTTCGGGGCACTCGCACTCTGTGCTCATCGTGATCCGCGCCTGCGGGCGCTCGGCGGTGCGGCGGTCGGCGCCAACGGCCTCGCCCTGGTGCTGACGTCGTCTCGCTCCGGTCTGGGTCTCGCCCTGATCGGGATCGTCGTGATGCAACTCGTGCTGCCGGCGGCTCCGCGGATGCGTCTGATCGGCCTTATGGCACTGGTTCCCGCGGTCGGCCTGGGCTTCTGGATCGCGACCTGGTCGGCCTTCAATGCCCTTGAGAAGTCGGTGCCGACCGCCGGCCGCGGGCTCGTCTTCGCCGCCATCATCGCCGCGGCCGTGGGCGCGCTGATCGCGATCACCGCACCGCTGGCTCTGCCGGGAGCCCGTCCGGACGGCCCGCGCGGGCGGGCATCACGGCGCACGGTGCTGGCGGCGGCCGCGGTCCTGGTCGTCCTCGCCGCGGCAGTCGTGGTCCGCAGCGGCGGGCCCGCTGCGACCGTGGAATCGGTCCGGGCGGGGTTCACGGGCACGGTGGACCAGACCGGTGTGCGGATCGGCATCGGAGCCAATCTCCGCGACCACTGGTGGCGCACGGCGTGGGACGGCTTCGCCGCCGCCCCGCTGCGCGGGGATGGCGCCGGCACCTTCCGGCTCCTCGAGCAGACCACGAGCGAGCCGGCCTACACGACGGACTCGGCGCACAACGCCGTCCTCGAGGCGCTGGCCGGCACGGGCCTCCTCGGAGGAGTCCCGTTCATCGCCGGCGGCATCGCCCTCGTGCTGCTGGCGATCCGCGCCCTTCGGCGCTCGGACGCCGCAGATGCCGCGGGCACGACGGTCGCGGCGATCGCCTCCCTCGCGTTCCTCGCCCAGGGGCTGGTGGATGTGGACTGGGATCTCGCCGCGCAGGGCGTCATCGCCTTCGCCGCGATCGGCGCGGTCTCGCGATCGACGGCGGTGATCAGCGCGGTCACCCGAGAGGCCCGAGCTCTCGCGGCCGCCATCGCGATCGTCCTCCTGGCCGCAGGGCTGATCGCCATACCGTTCTGGCTGTCGAGCCGGCAGGCGGAGGCCAGCACGAAGATCCTCTTCGATGATCCGCCGCGGGCACTCGAACTCGCGTCCAGCGCGCATCGGTACAACCCGCTGGCGGTCGAACCGCTGCTCGCCGAGGCCGATGCCCGCGAGCAACTCGGTGACACGACGGGAGCGCAGGCGGCGCTGCTGCGCGCGATCGATCGCGAGCCGACGAACTTCGAACCCTGGCTCTACTATGGAACGTACCTCGCGTTCTCCTGGGGAGTCCCCGCAGAGGGGCGGGCCGCCCTCGAGCGGGCGTTGGACCTGTCCGGCGGCGACCCCTCGGTCCTGAGCGTCTATGAAGCACTACCGCCCTCCTGAAACCGCGCGAACCCGCTCGCGAGGCGTGCGCCTCGTCGCGCTCCCAGCGGCCCTCGCCCTGTGCCTGCTGCTGCCCGGCGGCGGATCCGCCCAGACGACCAAGGCCTGCGGCGAGGCGATCATCGACCAGTACTTCAACACCGGCAGGATCGGATACCACTCGCAGGCGTGCTACGCCTCGGCGCTCAAGCAGGTCGATCCCGACGCCAAGATGTACTCGGGGATCATGGGGGCGATCCGGGCGGCGCGGGCGCGGGACAAGGCGAAGGACGAGGCCGCTAGCGGGCAGCCCTCGGATGCGGGTGCGGACGCGGCCTACGAGCCGCTCGTG
>JBMTER010000238.1:0-2366 GCA_049433345.1 Gaiellales bacterium
GCGCGGCCGCACGAGCCGTCGATCACCGCGTCGCGCGATCCGTGCGCGATCACGACCGGCGGCCGGTCCGCCGACGCCAGGTCGAGCGCGTGCCCCGCGACATGCGGGACGAAGCCGACGAGCGCCAGCAGTGCCGCGGGCGGTTCGCGGTCCGCCGCGAGTCCGGCGGCGTAGGCCATCACGCAGCCCTGCGAGAAGCCACCGAGCACGATCCGCTCCGGGGGCACGCCGATCCGCTCCGGCAGCTCGTCGAGCCAGTCGCCGAGCGCCTCTGCCCCGGCCAGGAAACTGGCCGGATCCGGATAGCCGACTCGCTCGACCTCGTACCAGTGGCGTCCGCCGTCGGCCGTCGCGAGGGGCGCGCGCGGCGCCACCCCGACAAGCCGCTGGTCCGGGTCGAGGACCTCGATCAGGGGCATCAGGTCGTGCTCATCGGCGCCGCGCCCGTGCAGGAGCACGAGCGCGCCCTCCGCCGCGCCCTGCGCGGGCCGGATCCGCTCGACGAGGCTGCGCACACCTCGGAGCCTACTCGCCGGCGTCCGACCTCAGGCGCTCGTTGTAGAGCCGCGTGCCGACGGCACCGGCGCCGCTGAGGATCGCCATCAGCGCCGCCTGGTCGTAACTCGACGGCCAGCCGCTCAGGTAGTGCAGGAGCGCCAGGGCGCCGAGGCCGAAGAAGTAGCCGAGGCCGAAGGAGACGAGGTAGTCGTAGGCGCGCTTCACCGTGCCTGAAGTGTGCGAGACCCGCACGTCGGACGCAAGCGACGCTAGCGGCGTGCCGCGAGGACCCGGCCGATCGCGGCCACCGCGAGGTCGATCTGGTCGGCGTCGATCACGAGCGGCGGCGCGATCCGCAGCGCGGACGCGCTGACCGCGTTGACGAGGACGCCCTCTGCCCGCAGCGCGTCCACGGCGCCGGCGGCGTCACCCCCGTCCAGCTCGGCCGCGCGCAGGAGGCCGGCACCGCGCACGTCGACGACGCCGGGCAGCGCGCGTAGGCCCGCTGCGAGGCGCTCGCCCATCGCATCGGCGTGGTCGACGAGCCCCTCGGCCTCGACGGCGTCGAGGACGGCGAGCGCGCCGGCGGCGATGGCGGGCGAGCCGCCGTAGGTGGTGCCATGGTCGCCGGGCTGGAAGCCCGTCGCCAGGTCGCGCGCCAGCAGGGCGCCGATCGGGAGGCCGGAGCCGAGTCCCTTGGCCAGCGCGACGGCGTCGGGCTGCACTCCAGTGCGTTGGAACGCGAACCACGCACCGGTGCGGCCGATACCGGTCTGCACCTCATCGAAGACGAGCAGCGCGTCGTGGCGGTCGCAGGCCTCCCGGGCGGCGCGCAGCACCTCGTCGGCGACGACGTGGACGCCGCCCTCGCCCTGGAGCGGCGCGATCAGGACCCCGGCGGTTTCGGGGCCGATGGCCGCCGCGAGCGCCGCGGCATCGTCGCGGGCGACGTGGTCGAAGCCGGCGGGGAGCGGCTCGAAGGGGATCTTCTTCGGCTGGGCCCAGGTGGCCTGCAGCGCGCCCAGCGTGCGACCGTGGAACGCGCCCTCGAGGCAGACGATGCGATGCTTCGCCGCCCCGCCGGTCTCGCGGCCGTGCCGGCGCATCAGCTTGATCGCGGCCTCGTTGGCCTCCGCGCCCGAGTTGCAGAAGAAGGCCCGCTCGAGGCCCGCCAGTGCGCACAGCCGCTCCGCGAGGGCGATGCCGGGCTCGGTCCAGTAGAGGTTCGAGACGTGGCCGAGGAGCGCCGCCTGCTCAGCCAGGGCTCGCGTCGGCGCGGGATGCCCGTGGCCGAGGGTGACGACCGCGATGCCCGCGATCAGGTCGAGGTAGCGGTTGCCGTCCTCGTCCCACACCCAGCAGCCCTCACCGCGCACGAGGCCGAGCGGCCGCGGCGGGTAGTTCGCCATCATGACGCGCTCGCCGCGACCGGCCAGGCTCACGGACGCACCTCGGTGCCGGCGCCGATGCGGACTCGCCGCACGCCGCCTGCCAGCGCGGCCGCGCAGGCCTCGAGCTTCGGCAGCATCCCGCCGGAGGCCACCGGCGGCGCCGCGGCGGAGATCTCGCCGATCACCGCGCCGTCCGCGTCGAGGACCCCGGGGACGTCCGACAGGAAGGCGAGCTCGTCGGCGCGCAGGGCCACGGCGACGGCGCTGGCGACGTCGTCGGCGTTGACGTTGAGGAGGCGTGGCGAGCCGTCGTCCCGGCCGATCGGCGCGATCAGCGGCAGGCGATCCGCGGCCCAGGTGTCGAGGATCGGCTGGGTTTCGACGGAGGCCGGCTCGCCGACGAGGCCGAGGTCGGCGCGGCGGGTGCAAGTCAGGAGCTCGCCGTGGCGGAACGGCTGCGCCTCGCGGCCGAGGCCG
>JBMTER010000239.1:0-2348 GCA_049433345.1 Gaiellales bacterium
GCGCGCGCCGAACGCGGCGAGGAGCGCGACGCCGGCGACGGCGGGGGGCAGCACGAGCGGCAGCTCGATCAGGGTGACGAGGGCGCCGCGGCCGCGGAACGGGCGACGTGCGAGCGCGTAGGCGGCGGGCGTGCCGACGCCGAGGATCAGCACGTTGGCGATCAGGTTGGTGCGCACGCTGACCGCGACCGCCTCGAGCGCGGCGGGGCTGGTCAGCAGCGCGGGCAGCCGCGCCGGGGGCACGCTGGTCACGAGTGCGATCACCGGCAGCGCGAGGAAGGCGAGTGCCACGGCGGCGAGCGCGGCGATCGCGAGCCCGAACAGCCGGCCGCTCACGGGGCCGCCCCGAAGCCCGCGCGGGTGAGCGCGGCCTGGCCCTCGGGCGCGACGAGGGCGGCCACGAAGGCCGTGCCGACGGCGGACGGCTCGCCGTTGCGGATCACCGCGCAGGCCGCGTAGACGACGTCGGGCTGCGCGCGGGCGGGGATGGGGAGGGCGCGTACGCGGTCGGAGGCCGAGGCGTCGGTCGCGTAGGCGATGCCGGCGTCGGCCGAGCCGAGCGCGACCTTGGCCACGATGCCGGCGGCGTCGGGCTCCTCGGAGACCGCGTTGCGGGTCAGGGCGTCGTCGGCGCCGAGTGCCGCGAGTGCCGCGCGTGCGTAGGCGCCGACCGGGACCTCCGGTACGCCGATCGCCAGGCGCAGGGAGGAGTCCGACGTGAGGTCGTCGAGGCCGGCGACCACCGCACCCTCGGCGGGAACGATCAGGGCGAGGGTGTTCGTGGCGAAGGCGACCGGGGCGTCGCAGAGGCCGTCGCGGGCGAGCGCAGCGGGCTCGTCCGGGCTCGCCGAGACGAGCGCGTCGGCCGGCGCGCCGTCGCGGATCTGGCGGACGAGTGCGTCCGAGCCGGCGAACGAAAAGGCGACGCCCGCGGCGCCCGGCACCGTCGGCAGGACCTGCTTGAGCGATGAGGCGGCGAACACGGTCGGGTCGTCCTCGCCTCCGCCGCAGCCGGCGGCGAATGCCAGGGGGAGGGCGAGCAGGAGCACGGCGGCGCGCACGCGCCGGACGGTAGCGGGGAATTTACCTAGATACAACCTATGTATGATTTCCCCGCGCTTGCGTCGGCGCTCTGTCACACTCGCCGCATGCGCATCGCCCGCGTCCGCGCCACCCCCGTCAACGTCCCGTTCGTCGCGCCCTACCGGTTCGGCTACGGCTCGCTCGCGAGCGTCACCAAGACGATCGTCGAGGTCGAGTCGGACACGGGGCTCGTCGGCATCGGGGAGGTCGCCGACGGCGACCGTGCCGCCGACGTCGAGGCGCTCGGGGCGCGCCTGGTCGGACTCGATGTCCGCGACCTCGACACCGCGCAGGCGCACTGCGTGCCCGGCTACCACTACAGCCCGTGGGCCGACAAGCTCGGAGCCAAGCGCGCGTTCGGCGGCATCGAGACCGCGCTCTGGGATCTGCGCGGGCAGGCGGAGGGGGCGTCGATCGCCGAACTCCTCGGCGGGCCGGTGCGCGGCGAGGTCGCACTGACCGAGTACTTCTCCCTGCGCTACCCCGGTCCCGACCATCCCGGCGAGGCGACGCCGGCCGAGGTGGCCGCCTCCTGTGCGGCCTGGCTGGCCGAGTACGGCAGCCGCATCTTCGAGGGCAAGGTCGGCACCGTCGACCCCGAGGAGGAGCTCGAGATGGTGCGGCTGATCCGGGCCGCGATCGGCGACCGGCCCCTGCGCCTCGACGCGAACGGCTCCTGGCTGCCCGAGACCGCGCGCCGGCTGATCCCGCGCTTCGAGGAGCACGGCATCGACGCCTGGGAGGACCCCTGCGAGACGTACGAGGAGTTCGCGGCGATCCGTGACGTCACAGATCGTCCGATCTCGACCCACGTGATCGACTTCGAGCGCCGCCGCCAACTCGGCGTACCCGACGTGTTCGTCACCAACCTCAACGACCCCGGCGGGATCCGCGCCGTGGTGGAGATCGTGCGTCGCTGCGAGGAGGAGGGCGCGGGCTTCCGCTTCCACTCGGGCGAGACCGGCGTCGGCTCCGCGGCCTACCTGCAGGTGTCGGCCGCCCTGCCCTGGCTCGACGATCCCTCCCAGACCCTCTTCCGCTGGTACGCCGACGACGTGATCGAGGGCGGACCGTTCGTGCCCCGCGACGGCGTCGTGCCGGTCCCGACCGGACCGGGCCTCGGCGTGCGCCTCGATCCCGCAGCGCTCGCGCGCTGCCATCGCCGCTACCTCGACGAGGGGCCCTTCCCGCCCGCGCCGGGCCGGGAGGTCTACGGCGGGCACTTCGTGCGGCGCTGAATGCGCGGGGGGGCCCCGGGGGGGGGG
>JBMTER010000240.1:0-2346 GCA_049433345.1 Gaiellales bacterium
GGGCGCGCGCCAGCCGGCCGGGCCGGGATCCAGCAGCACGGCGTCGGGGAAGCCCATCGCGATTCCCGGTCGGCGGATCAGCGTGGCGTGGTCGACGAGGGCGATGTACGGTCCCTCGCCGAGGAGCGCGATGCGGGCATCGAGGGCGTCGTCGGCACAGCGCCGCGACAAGAGCAGCGCGCCGCGCAGGCCGAAGCGCGACGGATGCAGCGCCCGATCGAGCATCACCCGTCGCCGGGCGACGTCGGCGACCACGACCAGCAGGCCCTGGCCGGTCGCGGCGAGGCGCGTCAACTCGGCGATCGCGCCGCCGTCGCGACGGTCGACCATCGCCGCCACCTCGACGCCGTCCGGGGACGGCCCCGGATCCGCGGGCGCCGGGACGATGTGCGGACAGCTCGCGTCGCACGGGGTCGGGCAGAGGCCGGGGGGCGCGGGCAGGCCCTCCGGCAGCGCCTGGACCGCGCGTGCGACCAGCTCCACCCGTTCCGCCCCCTGCCAGGTGCTGCGCTCGATGCGGGCGGCGACGTCGACACGCCCTCCGGCCGCGAGCTCGTCGTGACGGTCGCCATGCGACCACGCGACGCAGCGGCAGCTGCCCGCCGCGGTGCGCACCCGCATGTCGAGGTGGCGCCCCTCGGAGCCGATCCGGCGCACCGACTCGAGCTCCGCCGCGGGGACCAGGACCGTCACCGGGGGGTTGCCCATGCCGACCGGCTCGAGACGGCCGAGATCCTGGGCGGTCTCGAGGGTGACGTCGGTGAGGGCGCAGACGGCGTCGATGCGCTCAACGGGACGCAGGTCCGCGCCCGCGAGGACGCGAGAGGCGTGCTCCTCGAACGCGGCCGCGAAGGCGTCGAGGCGCTCCGTGCGCACCGTCACGCCAGCCGCGGCGCGATGCCCGCCCCACCGCTCGAGATGGGGATCGCACACGGCCAGCGCGGCGTGCAGGTCGAAGGCTTCGAGGCTGCGCCCGGAGCCGCGTCCGGTGTCGCCGTCGATCGCGACGAGGCCGGCCGGCCGACGCAGCCGCTCGACGACCCGCGACGCCACGATGCCGACGACGCCCGCATGCCAGCCGTCATGGGCGAGGACCGTGCCGAGGGCGTCCTGTCGCGTCGCCGGCAACGACGCGTGCAGGTCGAGCGCCTCGCGCAGCATGCGGTCCTCGAGCGCGCGCCGGCGGCGATTGAGCCCGTCCAGCTCCTCCGCGAGCTCCTGCGCCTCGCGCGGGTCGCGCGTCATCAGGAGGCGCAGCGCGGCGTCCGCGTGCTCGAGGCGACCGGCGGCGTTGAGCCGCGGCGCGATGCGGAAGCCGATCGCGCCGGCGTCGATCGTGCGCGGATCGACCTTCGCGATGCGCATCAGGGTGTCGAGCCCGAGCCGCCCGCCCCGGCCGATCCGCTTCAGGCCCCAGCGCGCGAGCGCGCGGTTCTCGTCGACCAGCGGCACGAGGTCGGCGATGGTCGCGATCGCCACCAGGTCCGCGACGCCCTCGAGGATCGCCGGATCGGCTTCGTGACACGCCACGAGGGCCTCGAGCAGCTTGAACGCGGTGCCCGCGCCGCAGAGCTGGTCGAACGGGTAGCCGCCGAGCGCGGGCGCGACGAGGGGGCAGGCGGGCAGGGACTCGCCGGGGCGGTGGTGGGCCGTGACGACGAGCGCGACGCCGAGCGCGGCCGCGCGATCCGCGGCCTCCACGGCCGTGATTCCGCAGTCGACGGTGATGATCAGCCGCACGCCGTCGGCGTGCAGGCGCTCGACCGTCTCGACGGCGAGTCCGTAGCCCTCGTCGAAGCGGCTCGGGATGAAGGGCACGACGTCCGCCCCCAGGGCGGCGAGCCCCTCGCACAGGAGCGCGGTGGCGCAGACGCCGTCCGCGTCGTAGTCGCCGTGCACGGCGATCCGCCAGCGGGCCGCGATCGCGTCGGCGATCACCACGACCGCCCGTCCGGCGTCGCCGAGCATGAGCGGATCGTGCTGCGGCCCCTCCGCGTCGAGGAAGGCGACGAGCGCCGCCGGGTCCTCCCAACCGCGACGCGCCATCGCGTCGGCGAGCACGCGCCCGCAGCCGATGCCGTCCGCGAGCCGCGCCGACGCGTCGGCGGGGCACGGACCGATGACCAGGCGCCTGCCGCTGTCCACAGGCGCAGGCTAGGCGCGCCCCCGGACGCGCGCGCCTAGCGCTTGCGGCGGTTCTTGCGCTCGGCGCGCCGCTGGCGCGCGGCCTCGATCGCCGCCTCGTCGGGGCCGGCCTGGCCGGCTGCCGTCGGGGGTGGCGACGCCGCAGGAGGTGCCGTCGGCGCGTCCGCGGGCTCCGCGGACGCTCCCGCCGCGCCCTCCGGC
>JBMTER010000241.1:0-2343 GCA_049433345.1 Gaiellales bacterium
CCATCGCCGCCAGGGCCGGAGCGCCCGCCTGCGCGCGCTCGACGAGCCGGGCCGGATCGTCGGCGCGCGCCTCGCCTGGCCGCCCCTTGTGGTCGGACGCGGGGAGGGGGAGACCTTCATGGCCTCCTTCACGCCGGCCTTCCTCGAGGAGACGCGGCGCATCCAGGTCGTCGACGAGGGCGAGGTCGTGATCGCCTCCGCCGACGGCGTGGAGTTCCGCGCGATCGAGGACTGGTCCGTGCGCGAGCATCCGATCGAGGAGGCGGACGAGTCGCTCGAGGTGGCGGCCAAGGGCGGCTATGAGACCTTCATGCTGAAGGAGATCCACGAGCAGCCGACGGCCGTCTCCGACACGATCGCGGAGCGCTTCCACCACGGCGAGCTCCACCTCGACGGCATCGGCCTGTCGGACGACGAGCTGCGCGAGATGAACCGCGTCCTCGTGGTGGGCTGCGGAACCGCGCTGCACGCCGGGCTGGTCGGCCGCTACCTGATCGAGGAGTGGGGTGGGGTGGCGACCGAGGCGGACGTGGCCTCGGAGTGGCGGTATCGCAAGGGCGTCTTCGATCCCCGCACGCTCGTCCTCGCGATATCCCAGTCCGGGGAGACCGCGGACACCCTCGCCGCGATGCAGATCGCGACCGAGCGCGGCGCTCGCGTCGTCGCCGTGACCAACATCATGGGCTCGGCGATCGCCCGCGCCGCCGATGGCGTCCTCTACACGCGCGCCGGCCTCGAGATCGGCGTGGCGGCGACCAAGACCTTCACGTCGCAGGTGACCCTGATGACGCTGCTCGCCCTGCATCTCGGCGCGGTCCGCGGTCGTCTGCCCGCCGACGAGGTCGCGCGCATCGGGGAGGAGCTGCGGGGCCTGCCGGACCTGATCCAGCGCCAGCTCGACGACACGGAGATGGACCGCCAGCTCGACCTGCTCGCCGATCGCTTCGCGCACGACCGCTTCTTCCTCTACCTCGGCCGCCACCTGGGACTGCCGATCTGCCAGGAGGGTGCGCTCAAGCTGAAGGAGATCTCCTACATACCGACCGACGCCTACGCCGCCGGGGAGATGAAGCACGGGCCGATCGCGCTGCTCGGCGAGGACACACCCGTGGTGGCGGTCGCCACCGACAGCCACGTGTTCGAGAAGATGGCGTCCAACCTCGAGGAGGTCCGGGCCCGCGGTGCCCACGTGATCGCCGTCGCCACGGAGGGCAACGACGACATCGCGCGGCATGCGGAGCACGTGATCCGGGTCCCCGCGACACGGCCGGAGCTGCAGCCGATCCTCGCGGTCGTGCCGCTGCAGATCCTGGCCTACAAGATCGCCGTGCGGCTCGGCCTCGACGTCGACCGTCCGCGGAACCTCGCGAAGACGGTCACCGTCGAGTGACCGCGCTCGACCCGCCACGGCTGCTGGTCGGGCTCGATCTGATCGAGATCGAGCGCGTCGAGCGGGCGCTCGCGCGCCATCCGGAGCGATTCCGCAGCCGCTGCTTCACCCCGCGTGAGGTCGCCGAGCTGGATCGCAAGCCGCGTCCCGGCGAGAGCTACGCCGGACGCTTCGCCGCGAAGGAGGCCGTCGGCAAGGCGCTGGGCACCGGCGTCCACTTCACGTGGACGGAGATCGAGGTCGCCGGGCGCGGCAAGCCGCAGGTCACGCTCAGCGGATGGACGCGCGAGGTCGCGGCGCGCAGGGGCGTGATCGCGATCGACGTGTCGATCACGCACTCGCGGACGACCAGCGCGGCCGTCGCGATCGCGGTGCTCGGCCCGGAGGCCTAGGAGGCGTCGTCGGCGGGCGCCTCGGCGTCCGCGACGTCATCGGCCTCAGCGGCGGGCTCGCCTGCCGGGGCCTCATCCTCCGCGGCCGGCTCGTCGGCGGCGGCCTCGGCCTCCGCGGCCGGCTCGTCCGCGACGACCTCGTCGACGGCCTCCTCGACGGGGGCCTTCTCGGCGGCCTTGGCCGGCTGCGCCTTGCGCGTCACGCGGCGCTTCTTCGACTCCTCGACCTGGGGGCCGCGGGCGATCACGCGCGTGGCGCGGGCCTTCTTGCGCGCAGCGGTGTTCGGATGCAGCGCGCGCTTGGCGGCCGCTCGATCGATCAGCGCGATGTAGGCGTTGTGCGCCGTGGCCACCGCGTCGGCATCGCCCGACTGGACGGCATCCACGATGCGCCGGAACGCCGTCTTGATGGACGAGCGGTAGCGGATGTTCTCCATGCGCTGGCGCTCGGCCACGCGGATCCGCTTCTTCTGCTGCTTGATGTTCGCCATGAGCCTCGGGGTCGCGGCCGGGCGGGTCCCGGACGCCGCGGCGGAGCGTAGCAGGGGCGCGGGGCGGGCC
>JBMTER010000242.1:0-2286 GCA_049433345.1 Gaiellales bacterium
GGTCGTCCCGCTGGCCGTGTCGGCGCCGCTGCTGTGGGTCATCGCCTGGCGGCTGCGGCCCGGGCCCGTGGCGGACCTCGCCGGCGACGTCCTGATCGTCCTCGCAGCGGCGATGCTGGGCCGGCTGACGGGCTGGGTCGCGCCGCGCTGGGCCCTCGCCGGGGGCGTGCTCCTCGCCACCGGGGTCGACATCTGGCAGGTCTGGCAGATCGAGGTGCAGCCGGTCGCGCAGGCGCTCGGGGTGGCGGTGCCCCCGCAGGGCCTGCCGGCGCTCCAGGAGCTGCGCATGGGGGGCGCGACGATGGGTTGGGGCGACGCCTACATCGCCGCGGTGGTCGGCGCCGTCGTGGCCGTCTCAGGGCGGGCGACCATCGCCGCCGTCCTCGGCTGCGCGGCGGGCGGCGCGCTGCTCGGCGTCCTCTTCCTGTGGGTCGACTTCGTGCCGGCGACCGTGCCCGCGGCACTGGGCCTGCTGGCGGCCGGTGGCGTTGAGCGCCGCGCGGTCTCCCGCTGGCTGCGAGCGGCGGCCGATTCGCGGCGACGCCCTAGGATGCAGCCAGACAAGGAGGCCTGAACAGCCATGGCGATCACCCTGCCCAATCTCGACGAGCATCTTCTGATCGGCGGCCAGTGGACCGACGCCGCGAGTGGCGAGCGGTTCGACGTCACGGACCCGGCCTCCGGCGGGCGCGTCGGGTCGGTGCCGAACGGCACGAAGGCCGACGTGACGGCGGCGATCGACGCCGCGGCGGCCGCGTTGCCCGGCTGGCGCTCGACCTCCGCCCTCAGCCGCGCCCGTATCCTGCGCCGCGCCGCGGACATCATGCGCGAGCGCGCCGACCTGATCGCCGAGACGATGACGGCCGAGCAGGGCAAGGCCCTCGCGGAGGCCAAGGGCGAGGTCGAGTACGCGGCGTCCTTCTTCGAGTGGTTCGCCGGCGAGGCCGAGCGCGTCTACGGCCAGATCGCGCCCGCGATGAACACCGATAACCGCGTCCTCGTGCTGCGCCAGCCGGTCGGCGTGGTCGCCGCCATCACGCCGTGGAACTTCCCCGCGGCGATGATGACCCGCAAGCTCGGGCCGGCGATGGCCGCGGGCTGCACCAGCATCGTCAAGCCGGCGAGCGCGACGCCGTTGACGGCTGCGCTGGTCCTGCGCTGCATCGAGGACGCGGGCGCCCCGGCGGGCGTGGTCAACCTCGTCACGTCGCGCGACGCCGGGATGGTCGCCGACACCCTGTTCACCGACCCGCGGGTGCGCAAGATCTCCTTCACGGGATCGACCGAGATCGGCAAGGACCTGATCCGCGCCTCGGCGGAGCAGGTCAAGCGCCTCAGCCTCGAGCTCGGCGGGCATGCCCCGTACATCATCTTCGACGACGCCGACCTCGAGCCGGCCGTCGACGGTCTGATCGCCTCCAAGTACCGCAACGCCGGCCAGACCTGCGTGTGCGCGAACCGGGCGTTCGTGCAGCGCGGCATCTACGAGGACTTCCGGGCGCTGCTGCAGCAGAAGGTCGAGGCGATGAAGGTCGGCCACGGCCTTGCGGAGGGCACGCAGATCGGCCCGCTGATCAACGCGGCGGCGGTCGACAAGGCCGACGAGCACGTGCAGGACGCCCTCGCGAAGGGCGCGACCCTCGTCACGGGCGGCCGGCGTCTGACGGACGGCGAGTTCGCGAACGGGTCGTTCTACGCGCCGACCATCATCGACGGCGTCACGCGGGAGATGGACATCTTCTACGAGGAGACGTTCGGCCCGGTCGCCGGCCTGACCGTGTTCGACACGGAGGACGAGGCGATCGACTACGCGAACGACTCGATCTACGGCCTGGCGTCCTACTTCCACACGCGCGACTACGCGCGGCTGATGCGGGTCGCCGAGCGGCTCGAATACGGCATCGTCGGCGCCAACGCGGGCATCATCTCGGCCGCCAACGCGCCGTTCGGCGGCGTCAAGCAGTCCGGCTTCGGCCGCGAGGGCGGCAGCGTCGGCATCGACGAGTACCTCGACGTCAAGTACGTCCTCGTCGGCGGCGTCGGCACGGTCTAGCCGGATGCGCGCCGTCCGCCAGCACGCCTACGGGGAGCCGCTCGTCGTCGAGGACGTCTCCGATCCCGCACCCGGCGCGGGGGAGGAGCTCGTCGACGTCGCCTACGGCGCGGTCAATCCGCTTGACGTGTGGATCGCGGCGGGCAGCGTGGCCGCCGCCGGCCCGTTGCCGCGCACGCCGGGCTGCGAGGGCGTCGGCCGGCCGGCCGACGGTCGCCGCGTCGGCTTTCGCG
>JBMTER010000243.1:0-2240 GCA_049433345.1 Gaiellales bacterium
GGCTCGCGGCGATGCGGGCCCTCGTCGAGGAGGAACCGGGCGGCCCGTGCTGCGCTCATGGCCCCAACGCTATCCCCGTGTGCGCGCCGCTTGCGGGTTCCGGCACACTCCGAACAGAGCCTTTACGAAGCCTCGCAGGGCCGCTGATAGCCTGAGTTCATGCGGCGTCGCGCGTTCCTCCCGCTCGCGCTGGTGTGCGCGCTCCTCGCCGCCGCGGCACCCGCGCACGGCGCCACCCTCGCCCAGAACCTCTCCCGCGTCGGGGTCGCGCCGGCGGACCGTGCCGAGTACCTCGCCTCGGTGCGCGAGGCGCGCGTCCTGGCCCGGCGGCTCGGCGGCTCGCGCCGGACCGCCCTCAACGCGGTCGTGGCCAGCGCCACGCGGATGGCCGGGCGCTCCGACTTCAGCCCCGCTCTCGCGCGGATCGTGTTCCGAGAGGTCGGGGCCAACGTCGCCTACCTCGAGGCGAACCCGCTGCCCGGCTCGGGCACCCGCGTGCGCATGGACGGGATCGTCTACGAGAGCTACGCGGGCAAGGGCCTCAGGATCCAGCCGCTCGGCACCTTCTTCGCGATCCTCGAGCCGGGCCGCCAGGTCGCCGCGGAGGGCGGCGTCGCCGCCGCCTTCGACGCGGCGCTCGCGGTCAGCCTGCCCGATGGCGACGCCTACGACCTGCCGTATCTGTTACCCTACGCCGGCGCCGCGCCGCCGTGGGAGAGCGCGATGGCCAAGGGAGTCGCCGCCCAGGCGGGCCTCAGCGCCTGGGGTCGCCAGGGGGACGACCGCCACCTCGAGGCGGCGATCCGCTTCGGCAACGGCGCGCTCGCCGATGCGATCGCGGTCGAGGGCGACGGCCTGTGGTTCCCGCTGTACGTGTTCAAGCCGGGCTTCCGGGTCCTCAACGGCCACCTCGAGGGCGTGATCGCGATGGGCCGGCTCGCCGACGCCACGGGCGACGACGGCTTCGCCGACGCCTTCGCGCGCTCCGCGGCCGCGACGAAGGCCGCGCTGCCTCGCTACGACACGGGCGGCTGGGGCCGCTACGCGCCCGGCCAGGACTCGCCGGTCAAGTACATGACCCTGATGTCGAGCCAGCTCAAGGAGCTCGGCCAGCTGACGGGCGACGCGACCTTCACCGCGATGGGCGAGCGCTTCGCCCGCGACCTGAAGACGGCCCCCGTCCTGCGGGGGCCGGCGAAGCCCCTCAAGGCGATCCGTCTCAAGCGGGTCAAGCGCGGCGCGAAGCCCCGGGTCAGGCTGCTGGTCCGGCGCGACAAGCCCGTGACCCTCGTCCTGCGCGTGCAGACCGCGAAGGGCCGGCAGGCGGCGGTCGGGCCGATCCGGCGCTCGCTGCGCTCGGGCGCGGGTCGGATCACGGTCACCCTGCCCCGCAAGCGGGGCGTCTACCGGATCGTGGCGAGCGCGACCGACTGGGCGGGCAACAGGGTCACCGGCGTCCGGCTCGCGACCGTGCGCGTGCGCTGATCAGCTGACGCGGACGGCGCCGTCGATGTCGGAGCGGTCCGACAGGCTCGAGACCTTGACGACGTCGCCCGTCTGGGGCGCGTGGACGTACTGGCCGCCGCCGATGTAGATGCCGGCGTGCCCCGAGCCGTGGAACGACACGATGTCGCCCGGCTCCAGCGCCTCCAGCGGCACGGGCGTGCCGGACGCGTAGATCGCGGCGGCGTTGTGCGGCAGCGACACCCCGACCTGGGCGTAGGCCCACATGATCAGGCCCGAGCAGTCGAAGCCCGAGCCCGGCGACGAGCCGGCCCAGACGTACGGCACGCCGAGCGCGCCGAGTGCGATCGAGGCGGCCGCTCCGCCCACCGCTGACGACGGCGGCGCCTCGATGACCGCGGTCGCCGAGCCGAGGCCGGCGCTGCCGCCGAGCGCGATCTCGTCGCCGCCCGCCTCCGCGACGGCCTCCTCGAGCGTGATGCCGGCGGTGGCGGCGAGGCGCTCCGCCTCGGCCCGCCGCGCGGCCTCGCGACGCTCGATGATCGCGGCGATCTCGCCCGACAGGGAGGCCAGCAGCCGCTCGCGCTCGGCGAGGGCGCCACGCACGGCGGCCTCCTCCGCGCCGCGTGCGTCGAGGGCGGCGCGACGGTCGGCCTGCTCGACCTCGAGGGCGCGCTCCGTGTCCTGCACCTGGCGCGTGTAGCGGCGCACGTCGCGCACGATCTGGCCGGCGTGGGCGGTGACCCGCTGCACGAAGCGCGACTGGTCGAGCAGCT
>JBMTER010000244.1:0-2233 GCA_049433345.1 Gaiellales bacterium
CGGCGCGGCGCTCGACGAGGCCCTCCCGCTCGAGGCGGGCGACGACGCGGGTGACGCCGCTCGGTGACAGCACGATCGCGTCGGCGAGCTGGCCCATGCGCATCCCCTCGGCGGGACCGTTGGCGAGGGTGACGAGCACGTCGTAGTCGCCGAAGGAGATGCCGCAGCGCTCCTGCAGCTCGCGGTCGAGGGCGCGCACGAGGTCGGCGTGCGTGCGCAGGAGGCCGTACCAGGCCTGCTGCTCGGCAGGGGCGAGGTCCTCCCAGCGGGTCACGGCGGGAACGTGGCGACGAGCCGATCGAGCCAGTCGATGGCGGGGGCGACGATGGCCGGGTCGATCGAGTGGTCCGCGTCGGTCTCGTGGTACTCGACGAGCAGGCCTCCGGCCTTCAGCTCGTCGACGGCGTCGCGCGCGAAGTCGACGCCCATGATCGCGTCGTGGCGCCCGTGGTAGACGAAGGCGTCCATGCTCGCGCGGCTGTGGAGGTCGGCATCCCAGCCATCCACGGTCGGGATGAAGCCGGCCAGGGCCATGATGCCGGCAGGCGACGGGCGGTCGGGGCCGAGCCCGAGCGCGTAGCTCATCACCGCGCCCATGGAGAAGCCGCCGAGGATGGTGCGCTCGGGGCCGAGGCCGGTGCGCTCCCAGGCCGCATCGTGGAAGGCGGCGAGCGCCGCGTAGGCGGCGTGGAACGTGTCGGGATCGGGGAAGCCGACGCGGGGCACGACGTACCAGTGGCGGCCCGGCCAGCCGGGTAGCTCGAGCGGGCCGCGCGGCAGCAGCACCTGCAGGCGGCGCTCGGGGTCGAGCAGGTCGGCGAGCGGGAGCAGGTCGTGCGCGTCCGCGCCGCGGCCGTGGTGGAGGATCCAGAGGCCCTCGGGCTCGCCGGCCGCGGGCCGCTCGAGGTGCTCGAGGACGCTCATCCCGCCACCGCCGCGCGCGGGTTGGCGAGCGGGGTCAGGGAGCGCTCGAGGTGCTCGCGCAGGTGCGCGTGCATCGCGGGCAGGCGCAGCTCCTCGCCGAGGCGATCGGGATCCTCGTCGACGGCGAAGCCGGGGGAGAGGGTGGCGATCTCGAACAGGAGCCCCATCGGCACCCGGAAGTAGATCGAGCGGAAGTAGTCGCGGTCCATCACGGGCGAGACGCGTCCGCCGGCCCGGGCCACGCGCTCCTGCCAGGCGACGTGGTCGGTGTCGCGGGAGGCCCACGCGATGTGGTGCACCGTGCCCGCGCCGTTGAGCCCGGGCGCGGCGGGCGCCGGGTCGAAGGCGATCCGGAAGGAGCGCTCGGAGCCCTCGACGTCGTAGGCGCCGTCGCCGGCGCTGTTGAAGCCGAGCAGGTCCGTCAGGACGGCGTCCTCGGTGGTCGGGTCGGTCGGGGTGTAGGCGCGCACCGCCTCGATGCCCGTGATCGCGTGCTCGGCGGGGATCTCGGGGTGGCGGGCGGTCAGGGGCGGGTTGGGGCCCTGTACGACGAGGGCGAACGCGAGGCCGTCGGGGTCGGCGAAGACGAGCGCGTCGCCCTCGCGCCGCGTGGCGACTCCCTCCGCGGCGAGGCGCGCCGCCCAGAAGTCGAGCGAGGAGGAGTCGGGGACGCCGAGGTCGATGCGGTGGATCATCCCGGCGCCCGCCCGCCCCGTCGGCGCCCCGGGTGCCTCGAACCAGGTCAGGATCGAGCCGGGCGCGCCCGTCTCGTCGCCGAAGTAGAGGTGGTAGCTGAGCGGGTCGTCGAAGTTGACGGTCTTCTTGACCAGGCGCAGGCCGAGCACGTCGGCGTGG
This sequence comes from Gaiellales bacterium, assembly GCA_049433345.1. GTDB lineage: Bacteria > Actinomycetota > Thermoleophilia > Gaiellales > F1-60-MAGs149 > F1-60-MAGs149. Next base: position 1,780 of record JBMTER010000244.1, read on the forward strand.
AAGCGCACGTTCTCCGTCGCGTCCGAGGTGATCATCGTGATGTGGTGCAGCGCTTCGAGCCGCATGCCGCGCCCCTTCCGTGAGTTCTTGCTTCTGCAAGAACTATGCACAGGGGTTCTTTCGCTGTCAAGAACCAGCGCGCAGTCGCTCGTACGCTGCCGGCGTGTTCGCGCCGACGAGGGAGCGCAGGTCGGGATCGGCCGTGGCGACCCCGGGCAGCGCGAGCAGCTCCGACCGGTCGAGCCGGCGGGCGTTGAGCGCGTCGACGAGCGCCGTGGCGCGACGCTCGCCCGCCGCGAGCAGCGCCCGCACCGACTCGAGGGCGTCGACCCGATACGCGGCGGCGAGGGGCTGGGGGAGGCCGTCGACGTCGGGCACCACGGCGCGCGTGTCGGCGTCCAGCACGTCGAGGAGCGCCCGCACCAGCGCGGGCGCGAGCAGCGGCAGGTCGACG
>JBMTER010000245.1:0-2192 GCA_049433345.1 Gaiellales bacterium
CGACGCGCTCGCCGCGGCCGGCGCCGTCCGCGACGTGCACATGGCCGACGACGAGCTCCCGTCCGTGGCCGGCTACGTCGGGCTCGTGGGGCTGCCGGGGCTGAACGACCCGGTCGACGACCTGCCGCCCGTGCACCGCGCCCGCGCCGCGATCGAGGAGGCCCTCGCGCTCGGCCGCCCGGTGCTCGGGATCTGCCTCGGCGGGCAGCTGCTCGCGCTGGCGACCGGCGGCGAGCCGTACCGCTGCGATGTGGAGCAGGGCTACCACGACGTGCGCTCCACTCCGGCGGCGCAGGACGATCCGCTGCTCGCCGGCGTGCCCGCCGCCTACCCGAGCTTCCACGCGCACGCCTGGGCCTTCACCCCGCCGCCGGACGCGACGGTGCTGCTCGAGAACGACGTCAGCGTGCAGGCCGTGCGCTGCGGCGAGCGCGCGTGGGCGTTCCAGTGCCACCCGGAGGCGCCGATCGCGTGGGTCGACGCGCTCGCCGCGGGCGTCCGCGGCGCCGAAACCGGCCTGCTCCCGCAGACCGCGTCGTTCTTCGCCAGCCACGGCGTCGACCCGGATCGGCTCGAGGCGGATGCGCGTCGGGCCGACGCGAGCGCCGCGCGGATCGCGGACGGCATCGGACGCGGCTTCGTCCGCGTCTGCCGCGGCTGAGCCGGGGTCTCAGCCGCCGAGGATGAGGCGCACGTCGTCGGCGGCGCGGGCGCCGCTTCGGATCGCGCCCTCGATCGTCGCCGTCCAGGGCGCGGGCGCGGTGTGCTCGCCGGCGAAGGCGATCGGCCCGACGGCGTCGCCGACCGGGTGGCGGTCGCGCCCGTCGGGCAGCGCGCCGATCACGGAGTAGGAGCCGCCCGTCCACTCGGCGTCGATCCAGCGCGTCAGTCGGGGCCTGAGGCCCTCGTCGAGTGGCAGCTCGGGCCAGAGCTCGCGCACCGCCGCGATCCAGCGCTCGGGGCCGTCCCGCACGGCGAGCCGGTCGAGCACGGGCTCGCCGCCGATCCAGGATCCGACCACGCGTCCACCGACCTCGTCGCAGGGCGTGACGTAGGCCCAGAAGCGCTCCGGCACCGACATGATCGCCTCCGAGGCCACGGCCTCCGCCAGGGGCAGCGCGAGCTTGGCGGCGCGGCCGAATGGGATCGCCGCGATCCACTGCAGCGTCTCCGCCGGCAGGTCCGGCTCGAAGGCGATCCGGCCGAGCATCGGGAGGGGCACCGCGACCACGCAGGCATCCGCCGTGTGGGTGCCGTCCGCGGCCTCGACCTCGACCGCGCCGCCGACCCGGCGCACCGCGTGGACGGGCGTCGACAGGCGCACGGCCTCTGCGAGCCCGTCGGCGAGGCCGTCGGCGAGCCCCTGGTTGCCGCCCCGCACGCGGCGCGTCTCGACGTCGTCGAGCAGGTGCGCGATGTCGCCGATGTGGCCGCCCGTCAGCCCCTCGACCGGGTACGAGGCGGCGCTCTGGGCGCGGCTGGCGAGGAGCTCGCGGATCGCGGGGTCGGCGACCTCCCGCTCCAGCAGGGCGAGCGCGGGGGCCGCGGGGTCGGCGGCGGCGGCGCGCTCCACGGCGTGGGCGGCGGCGAGCGCCGCGGCGCGGTCGATGCCGGGGTCGGGGCGCAGCGCGCGGTCGGGGTAGCGGATGCCCATTCCGTCGAGGGCGAGGCCGAGCCGGTCGGCGAGCGCCTCGGTGGCCGCGTAGCCCGCGGTGATGAACTCGCCGCCGCGCTCGATCAGCCCGCCGCCGTCCGTGCGGGCCGACCAGACGCGCCCGCCGACCCGGTCGCGGGCCTCCAGCACCTCGACCTCGACGCCGTCCCGGGCGAGCGCGTCGGCCGCCACCAGGCCCGCGAGGCCGGCCCCGATCACGATGCAGCGCGCCACACGGCGACGGTAGCAGCCTCGGCCGGCGCTCTACGATCCGGCCATGCCCGACGGCGCGATCCTCCTGCTCGGCGGCCGCTCGACGCGGATGGGCGCGCCCAAGGCCGCCCTCGACTGGCACGGCCGGCCCCTGGCCGTGCACGTCGCGGAGATCCTGCGCGCGGCGGTCGACGGACCCGTGGTGGCCGTGGCGGCACCCGACCAGGCGGTCCCCGCGCTGCCCCCGGGCGTGGAGCTCGTGCGCGACGCCGCGCCCGACGAGGGCCCCCTGCGCGGCCTCGAGGCGGGCCTCGCGGCGCTCGAC
>JBMTER010000246.1:0-2192 GCA_049433345.1 Gaiellales bacterium
CCCCGGCCCCCCACTTCCCCGACGTGCGGCTCGCCGCCGCGATCGACGCCGACCTCGGCCTCGCGATGCCGGACTTCCGGGCGGAGGAGCGCTCCTTCAGCCTGCTCTGCCAGCTCGCGGGACGCGCCGGCCGCGAGGGCTCCGGCGGGCGCGTGATCCTGCAGACCTGGGATCCGTCGCAGCGCGTCGTGCGGCTCGCCGCCCGGCACGCCGTCGGCGAGTTCCTCGACGGCGAGCTCGCACGCCGCGAGGCGCTCCGCTATCCGCCGACGAGCCGGCTCGTGCGCGTCGTCGTCGACGCGCCCCGGGCCGACGCGCCGCTCGCCCTGCTCGACGGGATCGCCGACGCGCTCGGCCGGATGCTGCCCGACGACGACATCCTCGGCCCCGCGCCGCTGATCCGCCTGCGCGACCGCCATCGCGCGCACCTGATCGTGCGCACCGAGCGCGCCGAGCACGCGGCCCGCGCCGTGCACGCCCTGCTCGCCGACCGCCACGCCGCGCTGCGGCGCGTCGATGCGCGGGTCGCCGTCGACGTGGATCCGCAGACGGTCTGACGACGTGCCAGACTACGCGGGTCCGGCGGAAAGGGGCTGACGGTGGTCGACGACCTGGTGAACGACGCGAAGGAGCGGATGGCGAAGTCCGTGGAGGCGACGCGCTCCGAGTTCCAGACGGTGCGCACCGGGCGCGCCAACCCGCAGCTCCTGGACCGCATCGTCGTCGACTACTACGGGACGCCGACGCCGCTCAACCAGCTCGCCGGCGTGCAGTCGCCCGACCCGCGCTCGCTCGCGATCTCGCCGTACGACGTCAACGCGCTCAGCGACATCGAGCGGGCGATCCAGGAGAGCGACCTCGGCCTGACCCCGTCGAACGACGGCAAGCTGATCCGCCTCGCGATCCCGCAGCTGACCGAGGAGCGCCGCAAGGAGCTCGTCAAGGTCGTGCGCCAGATCGCCGAGGACGGCCGCGTCGCCGTCCGCAACGTGCGCCGCGACGCGATCGCCGACATCCAGGAGCTGGCCTCCGAGGTCGGCGCCGACGAGCTGCACCGCGCCGAGGAGAAGGTGCAGAAGCTGACGGACGAGCACGTCGGGCAGATCGACGCCGCGCTCAAGCAGCGCGAAGCCGACATCATGGAGGTCTAGGGCGCTCCGGCGGGCGCCCGACGCGTCCAGCCGGTACGCTGTGCGGGCAATCCGGGACGCCCACGGGGGCGGCCCGCAGTCCCCGCCGTGGCCATCCTCGACCGCATCCGCCTGATCCGCCGCCCCGAGCCGGGCGCGCCCATCCCCGGCCTCGCCGAGCACGTGGCCGTGATCATGGACGGCAACGCGCGCTGGGCGAAGCAGCGCGGCCTGCCGACGCTGTCGGGGCACCACGCGGGCGTGCGCGCCCTGCGCCGCACCGTCGAGGCCGCGCCCGACCTCGGCATCCGCTCGCTGACGGTGTACGCCTTCTCCACGGAGAACTGGACGCGCCCCGAGGACGAGGTGTCCGGGCTGATGGACCTGTTCGCGCGCACGATCCAGCGCGAGTTCATGGACCTGCACCGCCAGGGCGTGCGGATCCGCTTCGTCGGCCGCCGCGACCGCGTCAGTCCCCGCATCCGCGGGCTGATGGACGAGATGGAGGAGCTGACGCAGGCCAACGAGCGGCTCGACCTGTTCGTCGCCTTCGACTACGGCGGGCGCGCCGAGATCGTCGACGCCTGCCGGCGCATCGTGGAGGATGGCCTGCGTCCCGACCAGATCGACGAGACGGCGATCCGCGAGCGGCTCGCGGCCGCCGAGGTGCCCGACCCGGACCTCGTGATCCGCACGTCGGGCGAGCGGCGCGTCTCGAACTTCCTGCTCTGGCACGCCGCGTACGCCGAGTGGGTCTTCCCCGACACGCTCTGGCCGGACTTCGGCCCCGAGGCGCTGCAGGCCGCCGTCGGGGAGTACGCCACGCGCCGGCGCCGCTTCGGCGGGCGCTAGCGGCGTGGGCAACCTCGCGAGCCGCATCGTCGTCGCGGCGATCCTGCTCCCGCTCGCCCTCGGCCTGCTCTGGCTGGGCGGCTGGTACCTCGTCGCGTTCGGCTGCGTCGCCGCCGTGCTCGCCCTGCACGAGCTGTGGACCATGGCGCGCGACCACCGGCCCGTGGTGATCGCCGGCTACGTCGGCGCGGTCGCCGTGGTCCTCGCCGC
>JBMTER010000247.1:0-2156 GCA_049433345.1 Gaiellales bacterium
ACGAGCGGACGACCATCGGCGGTCGCGATCGCGTCCGGCAGGAGCGCGAGCGCGTTGCCGCCCAGCTTGACCACGAGCGCGCCGCTCACGTCGTGTACTCCGCGTTCAGGTCGACGTAGGCATGCGAGAGGTCCGAGCCCCAGACCTCCCAGCTGCCGGGACCGTCTCCGACGCCGATCTCGACCTCGACCACGTCGAGGGCGGCGACGGCGTCCAGGGCGGCCGGATCCGACACCGGCACGGCGACGCCATCGCGGCAGAGCGGGATGCCGCCGATCGCGATCGCGATCCGCTCGGGATCGATGGCGGGGCCGGCGGCACCGAGCGCGGCGACGATCCGGCCCCAGTTGGGGTCACCGCCGTGGAGCGCGCAGCGCACCAGTTGCGACTCGGCCACCGCGTAGGCCAGGGTGCGCGCGTCGACGTCCCCGGCGGCGCCCGCGATCCGCCAGCGTGCGATCCGCCGCGCGCCCTCGCCGTCGCTGACGATCATCAGCGCGAGGTCCTCGCAGACGCCGCGCACGGCCTTCGCGACGGCCGCCTCGTCGTTCTCCCCCGCCTCGCCGCTCGCGAGCAGCGCGACCATGTCGCTGGTCGAGGCGCAGCCATCGACGGTGATGCGGTTGAACGTGCGGTCCACCGCGTCGCGCAGGATGCGGTCGGCCGCGGCGGAGTCGAGCGCGGCGTCGGTGGTGATGACGGCGATCATCGTGCCGAGGTCGGGTCGGATCATGCCCGCACCCTTGGCCATGCCCCCGACCCGCGCCGAACCCGCGTCGCGCTGTGCCAGCTTGGGTCCCGCGTCCGTGGTCAGGATCGCCGTGGCGGCGTCGGCCCCGCCGTCGGCCGCGAGTGCCGCCGCGGCGGCCTCGATGCCGGGAAGGACGCGCTCCATGGGCAGTGGTACGCCGATCACGCCGGTGGAGGCGACGAGGACGTCCCCGGCGGCGGCGCCGATCGCGGTGGCCGCTGTCACGGCCATCTGCTCGGCGTCGGCACGTCCGGCGGATCCGGTGGCGGCATTCGCGTTCCCGCTCTGCACGAGCACCGCCTGCGCGTGGCCGTCTGCGATCGCCTGCCGCGAGACGGCGATCGCCGGGGCCGGCGTGCGGCTGCGCGCGAACACCGCGGCGGCGGGCACGGGCCGCTCGGCCACGACCAGGGCGATGTCCGGACGCCCGGAGGCCTTGATGCCGGCGGTCGCGCACCCGGCGCGGAACCCGCGAGGGTACGCCGCGCCTACGGCCACAGCCCCTGGGCGGTGAGCCCCGCGGCCTCGTCGACGCCGAGCATGATGTTGGCGTTCTGGATCGCCTGCCCGGCCGCGCCCTTGACGAGGTTGTCGAGGGCGGCCTCGACCAGCACGCTGCCCGTGCGCTCGTCAGCCCAGGCGTTGATCCAGCAGGCGTTGGAACCGGCCAGCCGCTGCGGCGCGGGCATACCGCCGAGGCGCACGAACGGCTCGCCCCCGTAGCGACTCGCGTAGAGGTCGTCGAGATCCGCCTGGTCGAGCGGCTCGACCAGGCGCACGTGGGCGGTCACCAGGAGGCCGCGCGACGTGGGCAGGAGGTGCGGGACGAAGGTCGCGGGACGCGCCGCGCCGGCGAGTCGGCCGAGTTCCTGCTCGATCTCGGCGAGATGGCGGTGCCCGGTGACCGCATAGGGCGTGATGCCGCCGTGGATCTCCGGCAGGTGCGTCTTCTCCGACGGTGTGCGCCCCGCCCCCGTCACCCCGGACTTGCCGTCGAGGTGGATCGGGCCGTCGACCAGGCCGGCGGCGGCGAGCGGCGCGACGCCGAGTATCGCCGCGGTGGCGTAGCAGCCGGGATTGGCGATGGCGCGTGCGACGCGCACATCCTCACGGTGCAGCTCGGGCAGGCCGTACTGCCAGCCGTCGACGCGGAAGTCCGATCCGAGGTCGACGACCTGGGCCCCGCGCTCGAGCAGCTGCTCCCCGAGGTCGCGCGATTCGCCGTGCGGCAGCGCCAGGAAGACGACGTCACAGCCCTCGAGGCCGTCCGCGCCGATCGGATCGAAGCCCGCGGAGCGGGCCTGCAGGACCGACGCGCGGATGGACGGGTGGCCCGCGAGGATACGCACCAGCTCCTGGCCGGCGTAGCCCGACGCACCGACGATCCCGGCGGCAAGCGGCCGCG
>JBMTER010000248.1:0-2156 GCA_049433345.1 Gaiellales bacterium
CCGGCGGGGGCGGAGCCGGCGGGGAGTGACACCGTGTCGGTCGTGGAGAAGCCGTCCACCAGGACCTTGGCGACCGCGGCCGCCCCGGTCCCGTCCTGCGTGGGGATGTAGAGGTAGGTCCCCGCCGGGTTGATCGCCAGGTCGAGCGAGACCCCGGGCAGGGTGTGGTCGGTCACCCCGCCGCCGGGCAGGGTGACGATCGCGAGCTTCGACTCGTTGGCGGCGGTCACGTAGGCGCGCGAGCCGTCCGGCGCGAGCACGACGCTGCGCGGCTCGAACGGCAGCGGGGCCGGCGAGTCGCGGTTGAGGACCTCGAAGGTGCTGGTCGCGATCAGCTGCACGATGCCGTTGTTGGAGCCGGCGGTGTCGCAGGCGATGGCGAGGCGGGTGCCCGCGGCGTTGACGGCGACGTCGGTCTGGCTCGTGCACACCGGGGTCGACGCGAGGCCGGCGCTCGATGGCTGTCCGGAGGGCACGTCGATGACCGTGATGTTGTCGCTGCCCGATGACGTGACGTACGCCTCGCGGCCGTCAGGTCGGTAGGCGACACCCGAGTAGGTGTCGGCCGCGTTGACGTAGTCGGCTTCCGCGACGAGGCTCGGAATGGCCACCCTCCCCACGACGCTGCCGATCGGGATCGCCGTGTCGCCGGACGGGGAGACGGCGACCGCCGTCGGATTGAAGCCGAGCGGCGTGGATATCTGCGTGTACGCGCCGGCCACGGGCGCGCCGAGCGCGAGCCCGGCGACACCGGCGGCCAGGAGCGCGACGGGGGTCCTCCTGCTCACGGGCGGAGTCTAGCGACGGTGGACGTTCGCCTTGGGATGCGGCCTCACACGGTCCGCAGGACCGCGGTCCGCTCCTCGACGGCCGCCTGGGCGAGCGCCGCGGCGAGGCCATCATCGCCCGCGAGCCCGTCGAGCGCGATCACCCGCGTCGGCACCCCCACCACGACCTCGTCGGCGGCGAAGGGCCACGGGTCGAGGCGGTCGCAGCCCTCGTCGGGCGTCACGTGGAGGATGCGCTCGCCGGGCAGGGCGATCTCCATCGGGCCGGGGCCCGCGGGGTCGCCCTGGCAGAGCCGCAGGCTGAGCCGGTCGAAGACCTGCAGCAGCACGTAGGCCCGCCAGAGCTCGTCCTCGGTGACGCCGAGGGCGACGCGGGCGGCCTCGTAGCGGGCCTCCTGCTCGGCCACGAAGGCGTCGACGAGCTCCTGCACGGCGGGCGCGCGGCTCAGGAGCAGCGCCGGCTGGGTGCCGTAGCGGCCGGTGTAGATCCCGGCCGCGTGCATCGCCACGAGCATCCCCGCCCACGGGTCGATCTCCGCGACCTCGTCGATCCCGAGCCGGTAGAGGCGCAGGTGCTCGTCGATCTGGACGTCGAGGAAGTTGGCGGGGCGGCCGCTGTCGGGGTTCAGCCGCGGCGCGGCCTCCCAGTGGCGCCAGCCGATGTCGTGCAGGCGCGCGGCCGTGATGATCGACGCGCGCGGCGCGAGCGCGTCGGGTCCGGTCGCGGCCCAGGCCTCGGCGAGGATGCCGGAGACGACGGCGTGGTCGACCTGGGTCACGATCTCGGCGCTCTCGCCTGCGGCACGCACGATCATGTGGGACCTCCGGGGACGTGGGCGAGCCAGGCGTGGCGCACCACCGTGAACGAGAAGGCGCCCGCCGCCGTGGCCTCGAGGCAGAGCGCCTGGAAGCGCTCGAGCTCGGCCGCGCTCAGGGCGCCCGAGCGCTCGAGGGTCGCGCGGTACGAGGGCCAGGTGTGGGCGTGGAAGGTGTCGCCCGCGGCGTCCGAGACGGCGAGCAGGCGCGGCTCCCACGCGACCACCCGACAGCCGGCCTCGGCCAGCCACGCGGGGATCCGCCGCCCGGCGTCGGGGTGCGCCTTGGTGGCGCACCAGCCGGCCTTGACGCGGTCGGCGAGGGCGGGGTCGGCGATGCCCCAGGACGCGGTCGTCCAGTCCGTGTCGCAGACGAGCAGCCGTCCGCCCGGGCGCACGGCGCGCGCGACGCGGGCCAGGCAGCCCGCGGCGTCGGGGACGTACTCGATCACCTGCACGACGACGGCGCCGTCGTAGGCGCCATCGGCGACGGGCGGGTCCGAGGCGTCGCCCGCGAGGAGCTCGACGGCGACGCCCGCCCGCTCGGCCACGG
>JBMTER010000249.1:0-2152 GCA_049433345.1 Gaiellales bacterium
CCCGCCTCGTCCGGTCGGAGCGCGTCGCAGCAGCAGGCCGCGCGGCGCCGGTCGGGTCAGCTGAGGAACAGGGGCGAGAACACCAGGGCCACGATGGTCATGACCTTGATGAGGATGTTCATCGCCGGGCCCGACGTGTCCTTGAACGGGTCGCCGACGGTGTCACCGGTGACCGCGGCCTTGTGGGCCTCGGACCCCTTGCCGCCGAGGTTGCCGGCCTCGATGTACTTCTTGGCGTTGTCCCACGCGCCGCCGGCGTTCGCCATGAAGATCGCGAGCAGGAAGCCGCTCACGAGCGCGCCGGCGAGCAGGCCACCGAGCGCCTCGGCCGAGAAGAAGCCGACCCCGAGCGGCACGACGACGGCGAGCGCACCCGGCAGCACCATCTCGCGCAGCGACGCCTGCGTCGAGATGTCGACGCAGCGTGCGTAGTCCGCGCGGACGCCCTCGCGTCCCTCGCGCAGGCCCGGGATCTCCGCGAACTGGCGGCGGACCTCGACGATCATCTGCTGCGCGGCACGGCCGACCGACTTCATCGTCATCGCGGCGAACGCGAACGTCAGCATGCCGCCGAGGAACAGGCCGATGATGACCGCGACGCTCGTCAGGTCGATGACCGACAGCCCGGCCGCGGCCGTGTAGGAGCGGAAGAGGGCGAGCGCCGTCAGGGCCGCCGACCCGATGGCGAAGCCCTTGGCGACCGCGGCGGTGGTGTTGCCGAGCGAGTCGAGCGAGTCGGTGACCTCACGCACCTCGCGGGGCAGGTGCGCCATCTCCGCGATGCCGCCGGCGTTGTCGGAGATCGGCCCGTAGGCGTCGACGGCGACGACCGCGCCGGTGGTGGCCAGCATGCCGATGGCCGCGAGCGCGGCGGCGTAGAGGCCGCCGCTGACCGCGTCACCGGGAAGGGCCAGCGTGCCGAACCAGTAGGAACCGCCGATGGCGACGCCGACCAGCAGCACGGAGGCGATCGTCGACATCAGCCCCTCGGCGATGCCGGCGATGATGACCGTCGCCGGACCCGTCTCCGACTGCTTGGCCAGGCGCTTGACCGGCGTGTAGTGGTCGGAGGTGTAGTACTCCGAGGCGAAGCCGATGAGGTAGCCCGCGGCCAGGCCGAGCACGATGGGCAGGCCCAGCATCAGCGGGCGCTCGACGGCGTCCACGGTCCCGAACAGCCAGCTCGCACCGAGCACGGACGCGGCCGCCGTGATCACCATCGCGACGTTGGTGCCGAAGTGCAGCTGCGAGGACAGCGAGCGCCCCTTGCGGCCCCGGACGAGGAACGAGCCCAGGATCGAAGCGAACATGCCGATGGCGCTGATCAGCAGCGGGTAGAGGAACGTGGCCTGCTGGAGGGCGGAGAAGTCGGCCGCGACCTGCTTGCTCGCGGCGTCGACCCCGCCGAACAGCAGCGCCGCCAGGACCATCGGCGCCACGATGGCACCGGCGTAGCTCTCGAACAGGTCGGCGCCCATGCCGGCGACGTCGCCGACGTTGTCGCCGACGTTGTCCGCGATGGTCGCGGGGTTGCGCGGGTCGTCCTCGGGGATCCCGGCCTCGACCTTGCCGACCAGGTCCGCACCGACGTCGGCGGCCTTGGTGTAGATGCCGCCACCGATGCGGGCGAACAGGGCGATCGACGAGCCGCCGAGCCCGAACGTCGCCACGACCTGGAAGGCGTCGTCGACGCGGAGCAGGTCGACGAAGACGATGTAGGCGAGCGCGATGCCGAGCAGCCCCAGGCCCGCGACGGTGAAGCCCATCACCGCGCCGCCGCGGTAGGCCAGCGGCAGCGCCTTCGCGGCGCCCTCGCGCGCGGCCTGCGCCGTGCGGACGTTGGCGGCGGTCGCGATGCGCATCCCGACGAAGCCGGCCGTCGCCGAGAAGGCGGCACCGAGCACCAGGCTCACGGAGCCCCACGGACGGATGCCGGGCAGGGCGATGAAGATGACGACGGCCAGGAGGGCGACGAACACCGCGATGGCCCGGTACTCACGCCGCAGGAACGCCATGGCGCCCTCGCGGATGGCGGCCGCGATGCCCTTCATCACGTCGTCGCCGGGGTCGGCGGCGTTGACGCCCTTGGCGTAGTAGGCAGCGAGCGCGCGGCTCGCCAGCGCCGCCCCCACGGCGATGAGGGGGATCAGGG
>JBMTER010000250.1:0-2136 GCA_049433345.1 Gaiellales bacterium
CGCGGTAGGCCGAGGCGCCGCGGCCGACGGCCGCGGGCGGGGCCCAGCGCGAGCCGGGGCCGGGCGCGGGTCGGGTCGATGCGTCGGCCACGCCGGTAGGCTACCGCCGTGAGCGAGCGCCCGCCGATCCCGACCCGCGCCGACTTCCCCGTGTTCCGCGCGATCACGACGCGCTGGATGGACAACGACGCCTACGGGCACGTCAACAACGTCGTCTACTACGCCTGGTTCGACACCGCGGTCAACGCGCACCTGATCGAGCAGGGCGCGCTCGACCCCACCGGCGGCGACGTGGTCGGCGTGGTGGTCGAGACGATGTGCCGCTACCACGCGCCCGTCAGCTTCCCCGAGCCGGTCGAGCTCGGCCTGCGCGTCGAGCGGATCGGCGAGACGTCCGTGCGCTACGCGCTCGGGGTGTTCCGCGCCGGGGAGGAGCGGGCGGCGGCCGACGGGCACTTCGTGCACGTCTACGTGGAGCGCGACGCGATGCGTCCCGTGCCCGTCCCCGACGCCGTCCGCCGGGCTGTGCTTCCGCTGACGGCCGACCGGCCGTAATCTTCCGCGCAGCGAAGCATTCAGGGCGGAGCGGTCCGGCCGGGCCGCCCGCGACGACGACCACGACAGGGAGACGACAGCCGATGCCCCTCAAGGAGCGGATCAGCGCCTTCGACGGCCTCGACATCACCGACGAGCAGCGGGAGATCCTGGAGGCGATCCGCGCGTTCGTCGACCAGGAGATCATCCCCGTCGCCAAGGAGCTCGAGGCGAAGGACGAGTTCCCGACCGCGATCGTCGACGGCCTGCGCGAGATGGGCGCCTTCGGCATGCGCATCCCCACCGAGTACGGCGGCCTCGGCCTCGACCTCGTCACCTACGCGCTCGCCATCGCCGAGCTGACGCGCGGCTGGATGGCCGTCTCCGGCATCGTCAACGGCCAGTACATCGTCGGCGGGATGATCGCCGCGCCCGGCTCGGACGCGCAGAAGGACGCCTACCTGCCGCGCCGCGCCGCCGGCGAGATCCGCTCCTGCTTCTCGATGACGGAGCCCGGCGCCGGCTCCGACGTGCAGGCGATCATCACGACGGCGCGCCGCGACGGCGACGACTACGTCATCAACGGCTCGAAGATGTGGGTCACGAACGGCGACCGCGCCTCGGTGATCGCGCTGCTCGTCAAGACCGACCCCGACGCCGACCCGCGCCACCAGGGCATGACGGCGCTCCTCGTCGACAAGCAGCCCGGCGTCGCCGACCAGGGCACCCTCAAGGTGTCGCCGCCGCTCGGCAAGCTCGGCTACCACGGCGTCGAGTCCGTCGAGCTGACCTTCGAGGACCACCGCGTCCCCGTCTCCCAGGTCCTCGGCGGCCCCGACAAGGAGGGCCAGGGCTTCTACCAGATGATGAGCGGCATCGAGACCGGCCGCATCAACGTCGCCAGCCGCGGCCTCGGCATCTCCCTGCGCGCCCTCGAGCTGTCGCTCGAGTACGCCCAGCAGCGCGAGGCGTTCGGCAAGCCGATCGGCTACCACCAGCTGATCCAGAAGAAGCTCGCCGACATGGCCACGCGGATCGAGGCCTCCAAGCACCTGATCCTCGCCGCCGCCAGGAAGAAGGACTCGGGCCAGCGCGCCGACGTCGAGGCCGGCATGGCCAAGCTCTACGCGACCGAGACCTGCCAGCGCTGCGCCGAGGAGGCGATGCGCATCTTCGGCGGCTACGGCTACTCGACGGAGTACGAGGTCGAGCGCCTCTACCGCGACGCGCCGCTGATGATGATCGGCGAGGGCTCGAACGAGATCCAGGAGACGATCATCGCCAAGGGCCTGCTCAAGCGGCACGCGCTGACGTAGCGGATGCACAGCCCGGGTCGGCCGAATCCGCGCGGCCGGCGATGGGGTCTCTGAGAGGACGCGGTTCCCCCGAACGGAGAGGCGAGTTGAGCGAGACCGAGGAGACCACGCAGGGCCCCCTGGACGGCGTGCGCATGATCGAGTTCGGCCAGCTCCTGGCCGGCCCCTACTGCGCGTCCCTGATGGCCGACTTCGGCGCCGAGGTGATCAAGGTCGAGCCGCCGGGCGAGGGCGATCCGCTGCGCCGCTGGCGCCGCATGAGGAACGGCGTGTCGCTGTGGTGGCA
>JBMTER010000251.1:0-2105 GCA_049433345.1 Gaiellales bacterium
GGGGGGGGGGGGGGGGGCGGGGGCCGGGGCGGGGGGGGCGCGGGCGGGGGCGACGGCGCCCAGCCGGCGGCGCCCGGCGCGGCCGAGTAGCGGCCCCTACGCGATCGGCGGTCGGCGCTGGAAGAACGTGCGCGCGATGACGCGCACGAACAGGGGCGCCCGGAAGCCGAGCGCGCCGAGGACGCCGATCGAGATGCCCACGCTGCCGAGCACGACGACCCATTCGGCGAGGCCGGGCGGCGTGATCAGGAAGAAGTCCCGCACGATCGGCAGGGAGTAGGCGAGCGCGAGCCCGCCGAGGAGGACGGCCATCAGGACGCCGACGCCCCAGGCGCGCACCTGCGACTGCTCGACGGCCTCGTCCTCGAGCAGGAGGATCAGGTAGATCCCGACGAGGATCAGCACCAAAAGCGCCGCGGAGCGGGCGTCCTCGAGGGTGCGGCCGGGCAGGGAGCGCGTGATCGCGTAGGCGGCGAGGACGCCGAGGGCGGAGACGACGCCACCCGGCACGCTGAAGCGCAGGAGATCGCGCAGGAACGGCACCTCGGTGGGCCGGCCGACGCTGGGGGCCAGCGCGAGCACGAAGGCGGGGATGCCGACGGTGAAGGCGCCCGCGAGGGACAGGTGGCGCGGGAGCAGGGGGTAGGCGGCGCCCGACAGGCCGATCGTCAGGATCAGGGTCGAGGCGAATGCGCTCTTGACCACGAACAGCTTGGCGACGCGGCGGATGTTGGCGAGGATCCGGCGACCCTCGGCGACGCCGGCCGGCAGGCTCGAGAAGGCGCCGTCGATGAGGACGATGTCGGAGACGCCCTTGGCGATCTGCGAACCCGAGCCGAGCGCCACGGCGATGCGCGCGAGCTTCATCGCGGGCACGTCGTTGACGCCGTCGCCGATCATCGCCACGTAGCGGCCGCGCCGGCGCAGCGCGTCGACGAGCTCGCGCTTCTGCTCGGGCGTGATGCGCCCGAACACGCTCGCCGACTCGGCGACGTCGGCGAGAGCGTCGAGGTCGTGCTGCGGCAGGTCCGAGCCGGCGACGACGCGTCCCGCCGGGATGCCGGCGGACTCGGCGACGGCCGCGACGGTGCGGGGCGCGTCGCCGGAGATCACCTTCACCTCGACGCCCTCCCGCCGGAAGAAGGCGACGACGTCGCGCGCGTCGGCGCGCATGCGCTCCTCGAGCACGACGATGCCACGCGGCTCGAAGCCGACGGGGCGCGGCTGCGCATCCGTCTCGCCCGGCGCGGGCGCGGGCGGCAGCGCCCGCGCCGTGCCCACCACGAGGACGCGGCCGCGGCGCGCCTGGTGGTCTTCGACCTGCTGGGTCAGCTGGCCGGCGCCGAGCGCCTCGGGCGCGCCGAGGACGATCGCGCCGTCTGCGAGCTCGACGCCCGACCACTTCCACTGCGACGAGAACGGCAGCTCCGCGAGCGGGGTCTCCGGGTCGGTGGGGATCTCGCGGGCGATCGCGTCGGTCGAGCCGGAGCGCACCTCCGCGGAGGCGGCGAGGCGGCCGAGCAGGCCCCGCACGGCCGCCTCGTCGGTGCCCGGAGCGGGCACCACGTGGGCGAGGGCGAGGGTGCCGTCGGTCAGCGTGCCGGTCTTGTCGACGCAGATCGTGTCGACGCCCGCGAGCGACTCGACGGCGTTGAGGCGCTGGACCAGCGCGCCCGTGCGGCTGATCTTGACCGCGCCGAGCGCGAAGGTGAGGCTCGTGAGCAGGATCAGGCCCTCCGGCACGACGCTGATCAGGCCCGCCGTCGCCGTCTCGGCGGCCTGCCGGAACGGCGTGTCGTGGATCCGGAAGGCGACGATCAGGGCCGCGGCGAGCGGCACCATCAGGAGCAGCAGCACGCGCAGGAGCCGGTCGATGTCGAGCTGGAGCGGCGAGCGCTCGTCGGTGTTGCGGCGCGCCTGCGCGGTCAACCGGCTCGCGTATGACGAGGCCCCGACCGCCGTCACGCGGTAGACGCCCGCGCCGGCTGCGCAGTAGGCGCCGGAGTGGACCACGTCGCCGACGGCGCGGGCGCCGTGGTCGGCCTCGCCGGTCAGGCTCGCCTCGTCGCGGGCGAGGCCGCGCGCCTCGCCGCCCTCGCCGGGGG
>JBMTER010000252.1:0-2102 GCA_049433345.1 Gaiellales bacterium
CCGGCCCTCGCCCGCACCGCCTAGGCGAAGGTGCGCACGGCGTAGGCGACGGCCACGGCGACGCCGATCACGAGCACGATCCGCTGCAGGGTACGTGCCGACACGCGCCCGGCGAGCGTGCCGCCGAGGAAGCCTCCCACCACCGCGCAGACCAGCATCACCGCCGCCGCCGACCACAGCACGTCGCCGAACAACACGAAGACGAGCGCGGCGACCGCGTTGACGGCGAGGCTGGTGGCCTGCTTGAGCGCGTTGATCCGGGTCAGGGTGTCGACGAGCACGACCCCGAGCACCGCGAGGACGATGATCCCGAGCCCGCCGCCGAAGTAGCCGCCGTAGATCGCCGCCGCGAAGATCCCGACGGCGGGGCCCGCGAGGTGCTCCACCCCGTCCGCGCCGAGCCGCGAGACCCGCTCGGCGACGCGGCGCTTGACCGCGTCGCCGAGGGCGAGCACGCCGACGGCGGCGAGGATCAGGATCGGGATCAGGATCTCGAAGACCTGCTCCGGGGTGACGAGCAGGAGCGCTCCGCCGGCGGCGCCGCCGAGCGCGGCCACGGGCAGCAGCACGCGCACTCGGCGCCCCTGGCCGTCGAGGTCGGCGCGCTGGGCGACGGTGCCGCCGAGGTAGCCGGGCACGAGCGCCACCGTGTTGGTGACGTTGGCGACGACGGGCGGCACGCCCAGCGCGAGCAGGACGGGGAACGAGATCAGCGTGCCGCCGCCGGCGAGGGCGTTGACGATGCCCGCGGCCAGCGCGGCGAGGCCCGCGATGGCGAGTTCACCCGGCGTCATGCCGGGAATCTACGCGCTCGCCGGCTGCTCGCGGCCCGCGCGGTGCTGCTCGATCTTGCGCTTGACGCGCTGGAGGGCGTTGTCGACCGCCTTCGGGTCGCAGCCGGCGCTGGCGGCGATCGCCTCGTACGAGTCGCCGGACATGAATGCGGCGAGCACCTCGGATTCGAGCGGCGAGAGGGCGCTGCCGAGCATCTCCACGAGCGACTCGAGCTCGTCCGTGGAGACGACGCGCGAGGCGGGGTCCAAGGTCGGCGAGCCGGCGATGGCGTCGCCGAGGGTGCAGTCGCCGCCCTCGGGATCGCTGCCGGCCGGCGTGTGGCTGAACGAGATGTACCCGTTCAGCGGCTGGTGCTTGTTGCGGGTCGCGCCCTTGATGGCCGTGATGATCTGGCGCGTGATGCACAGCTCAGCGAACGAGCGGAACGACGTCTCGCGATCGACGCGGTAGTCGCGGATCGCCTTGTAGAGCCCGATCAGACCCTCCTGCTGGAGGTCGTCGGCGTCGCCGCCGGCGAGGAAGTAGCTCGACGCCTTGAGCCGGACGAACGGCTGGTAGCGGCGGATCAGCTGGTCGAGCGCCACCTCGCTGCCGTTGCGGGCCCGCAGGACGAGCGCCAGGTCCCCCTGATCGCGCTTCTGGCGCGCCGCGGGATCGGCGGCTTTGCGGGCGGTTGCTGCGCGGGCGGTCGACATGGTCCTCCAGTCCCCGTCATGACCCTCACGTTTCGGTGGAGGGTCATGGCGGACACCCGCACCATGCCAGACGCGTCGGTCAAATACAAGAGCAATCTGCAAATCAATAGGCTTAACCCTAATTTGCCTGTAAATCGTTACATTCGAAATCACTCGAATCCGCCCGAAAATCGCTCAGCCATGCGATCCCGGGCAATGTGAATAGGCATCCGGCTATCCGCCTATCCCCACCTGAGGCTGAGATATCGGAGCTAGCCGATGCCTCGCTGGCGCACCGCCTCGTACAGCAGCACGCCAGCCGTCACGGAGACGTTCAGCGACCCGATCGCGCCCCGGACGGGCACTGCGACGGCCGCATCGCAGGCCGCGCGAACCCGCGGGCGCAGGCCCGCCCCCTCCGCGCCGAGGACGAATACGCAACCGTCGGTGTAGTCCGCCTGCGCGTACGGAACGGCGCCGTCCGCCGCCGCCGCGTAGGTCCACAGGCCGGGCCGCTTGGCCCGCCCGAGCCAGTCCGCGAGGTTCGGGGCGACGGCGATCTGCAGGTGCTCGACGGCACCGGCACTGGCCTTTGCGACGGCCGCCGTCACGACCGCGGAGCCGTGGGGGGCG
>JBMTER010000253.1:0-2076 GCA_049433345.1 Gaiellales bacterium
CCTGCTCGCTATCGTGGCCGAGTATGACCCCGACCTGCTGCTGCTCGGGCTGCCGGTCCTGCCGGACGGCACGCGCGGCGAGCAGGCCCACGCGACCCTGGCCTTCGCGGGCCGCCTGAAGGCCGCCTGCGCGGTCCCGATCGAGATGGAGGACGAGCGATTCACGAGCCGGATCGCCACGACGAAGGGGGGCGAGGCGGCGCTCGACGCGCGGGCGGCCGCGGAGCTCCTGCAGGGATGGCTGGACCGCCGCCGGGGCTAGGCCGCGGCCGCGCGCTCGGCGCCGCGCTGCTCGTCATCGCGCTCGTCGCGGTGCTCCTGCTCGCCTGGTGGGGGATCGGGAAGGTGGTCGCCGATCCGGCCCCTGCGCCGGGCGCGACCGTCGAGGTCGTGATCCCCGCCGGCGCCACGGGCGGCGAGATCGGGTCGATCCTCGCCGACGCCGGCGTGGTCGCGGACGCCGGCGCGTTCGTGGATGACATCCAGGCCGACGGGATCGGCGGCGACCTCAAGCCCGGCACGTACACGTTCCGGACGGACGAGGAGTACGACCGGCTCGTCGACCAGCTGGTGGCCGGACCGGCGGATGGGGACGGCGCGCGCATCACGATCCCCGAGGGCTACGCGATCTGGGACATCCGCGACGAGGTCGCGGAGTTCGGGATCGACGCGGAGGCCTTCGACCAGGCGCTCGCCGCCGCCGAGCCGCCGCCCGGATTCCTGGCACCCGGCGAGGAGGCCGCCTCGCTCGAGGGCTTCCTGTTCCCGGCCACCTACGACGTCGGCCAGCCGGCGGACGCCGACCAGCTCGTGCAGGAGCAGCTCGGCGCCTTCCGGGCCAACGTCGATTCCGTCGACATGTCGTACGCGGCCTCGCGCAACCTGACCAAGTACGACGTCCTCAAGATCGCATCGCTGGTCGAGCGCGAGACCGCGGACCCCGCTGAGCGTCCGATCGTGGCCGCGCTGATCTACAACCGCCTGAAGGCGGACATGACGCTCGGGATCGACTCGGCCAACCAGTACGCGAACGGCTCGTGGCGCGAGCTGACCGGGGCCGATCTCGAGAAGGACTCGCCATACAACCTGCGCACGGAGAAGGGCCTGCCGCCGACCCCGATCGCGAACCCGGGCCTCGACTCGATCCGGGCCGCAGCGAAGCCGGCCAAGGTCGACTACCTCTACATGTACGCGATCAAGGATGATCCGCGACGCCGGCACTTCTTCACGGACGACTACGAGGAGTTCCTGCGCTACCAGAGGGAGAACCCGTACTCGTGATCAGCGGCACCACGCGACTGCTCGGCGTGATCGGCGATCCGGTGTCCCACTCGCGCTCGCCGCGCATGCAGAACGCGGCGCTGCGTGCGATGGGCCTCGACTGGGCGTACGTGCCGCTGCCGGTGCCCGCTGCGGGCCTCGCCGACGCCCTGCGCGGCCTCGCCGCCGTCGGCTTCGTCGGCGTCAACGTGACGGTCCCGCACAAGGAGGCCGTGGCGCGGGAGGCCTACACGGGAGACGTGCGCGGGCTCGGCGCGGGCGGCGCGGCGCGCGCCGCCGCGGCCGCGCTCGCCCAGGACGGCTGCGCGGTCTCGATCCACGCCCGCCGGCCGGAGGCCGCCGTAGCCCTCGCCCGCGACCTCGTCGCCACCGGCGACGTGCGCGCGGTCGCCGAGCTGCCGGATCCCGTGCCGGGCGTGATCGTGCACTGCACGCCCGTCGGCGCCCTGGTCGACCCCGACGGGATGCCGCTGCCGGCCACGCGCCTGATGGACGTGCGGGTCGTGGTCGACCTCGCCTACCGCGCGGATGCGGCCCCGACGCCGCTGATCACCGCCGCCGCCGAGGCGGGCTGCGCCGTCGTCGACGGCCTTGAGGTGCTGGCCCGCCAGGGCGCCCGCGCGCTCGAGCTGTGGACCGGCGAGACGGCGCCGCTCGAGGTGATGCTGGCCGCGGCGCGCGGCGCGTGACCGTCCCGGTCCTCGTCGGACTCGGCGGCGGCCTCGTCGCCGGGCTCGTCGCGGTGCCGCTCGTGCGCTGGCTGCCGCGGGGCATCCCCGAGCGGGTCGCGCAGCC
>JBMTER010000254.1:0-2070 GCA_049433345.1 Gaiellales bacterium
GGCGGGGGCGGGACCCTGGGCGAAGCCCTCGCGGCCGGCGCCACTCGATCGCTCGACGACGAGCACGACGGGGGTGGTGGTGACGCCGTGGGCGCGGGCGAGGCCCGCCTCCTTGAGGACGTCGACCCTGCGGTAGGGGATGCCGGCGTGCTCGAGCTCGGATCCCCACTCCTGGCAGGCGTGGCAGAGCGGTCCGGAGAAGGCGACGACGGCGGTGTCGCCGTGGGCGGCGTCGAGGCCGAGCCCGGCCGTGTCGACCTTCGCGGGCAGGGCCGCGAGGCGGCGTCCGCGCAGGCGCGTCGCGGCCAGCACGACGCCGACGAGGGCGAGCACGGCGAGGGCGATCAGCAGGCGGTCCACGGGGCTCCTAGACGGCGGGGTGGCGGTCGATGACGATCCCGCGGATGCGGGCGAGGATCATGTACATCTCGCAACCCACGCAGACGCCCGTGCTGGCGGCGAGCAGGGCGAGCGCGGCGACGATCAACGAGAGCGCCCAGCCCGCGCCGGCGAAGCCGGCGTAGAGGAGCACGGTGGCTGCGGTCAGGAAGATCGCGCCGATCACGTTCGCGAAGCGGGGGACGCGGGCGTCCTCGATCCGACCTTCGCCGAGGCGTGGCTGCAGCACGTCGAACCAGAGCCGGCACGGCAGGCAGAAGCGCCGGCCGAGGGTGAGGCCGACGATCAGCTGCAGGGCGAGCAGCGCGATGATCCATTCCTGCTGCAGGAGGAACGCGACCAGCGCGCCGACGCCGACGATCGCCTGGTTGGTGCGCGGACCACGCGAGTCGATCACGTGGGTGTCGCGATACGGGTCGGCGGTTCGGTAAGAGGCACTCATGACGTGCATAACGATAGCCGATAGCGTGGTGTTCCCGTTGCGATCGTGATGCGATCGCAACGCGCGTGCTGATCGGTGACTCGCGGCCGCTGTCGGGAGTCAGTCGTGCAGCCACACGCCGTCGAGTGCGACCTCGTCGCCGAGGATGCCGCCGTTGGCCTCCGCGTCGCCGGGGACGTCGGCCTCGGGCAGGACCAGTGACTGCACGATGCGCGCCCCGGAGCGGATGCGGGCCCGTGGCCCGATCACGCAGGGGCCGTCGATGATCGCGCCGTCCTCGATCACCGCGCCCGGGCCGACGAGGACCGGTCCCGACACGCTGGCGCCGGGGTGCACGCCGCCGACGCCGGCGTCCGCGCCCATCACGAGCTCCCCCGCCGCCTCCACGTCGACGAGGCCGGCCGCGACCGCGAGGTTGGCGTTCACGAGCTCCTCGAGCGAGCCGATGTCGCTCCAGTAGGCATCGGTCGCCCAGGCGCGGACGTCCGCGCCCGCGGCGACCAGGCGCGGCCGGATCTCCGCGCCGACGTCGCACGCGCCGCTCGCCGGGATCTCGTCGGCGATCTCGCCGCTGAAGCAGTAGACGCCGACGTTGACGAGGTCCGAGAGGGCGTCGCGCGGATCGGGCTTCTCCTGGAAGGCGGTGATGCGGCCCGCGTCGCCGGTCACGACCACCCCGAAGCCGGTCACGTCCGGCACGCGCTTGACGGTGATCGTGGCCAGCGCCCCCGAGGCGCGGTGCGCGGCGGCGAGCGCCGCGAGGTCGATGCCGTGCAGGCCGTCGCCGCTCGTGACGAGGAACTGGTCGTCGTCCTCGAGCAGGAACGGCAGGCAGCGGCGGGTGCCGCCGGCGGTGCCGAGCAGCTCCGGCTCGTGCGAGTACTCGAGCGGCACCCCGAAGCGCGACCCGTCGCCGATCACCTCGGTGATCGCCTCGGGCCGGTGGTGCAGGTTCATCACGGCGCCCGAGCAGCCGCTGCGCGCGATCCGCTCGAGCAGGTGCGCGACGCACGGGCGGTTGCCAACCGGGGCGATCGGCTTCGGCAGGTGGTCGGTCAGCGGGCGCAGGCGCGTGCCGAGCCCGGCGGCCATGATCATGACGCGCATGAGGGCCAGCCTACCCGCGATCCGGCGGACGGGCGGGGGTTCGGCGGAACGTCCGCAGCGGCCCCACGGCTCGTCCGCGCGGGATGGGGACGGGGGGGGGGGGGGGGGGGGGGGGGGGGGGG
>JBMTER010000255.1:0-2009 GCA_049433345.1 Gaiellales bacterium
CGCTGCGCTCGCGGACGCGGTCGCGGCCGAGGCCCACCGGCACGCGTGGCACTGAACGAGCCGTGACGGCGCACCGTGCCGCCACCTCCAGGACCCGAGGGGCGCCTCGGTAGGCTCCGGCGCCGCCCGACGCCGACCGTCGTGGAGCGCGGCCGACGACCGGGAGGTGCGCATGCCCCCCGACGGACGCGGGTCCGCGGTCCCGGGGCCCGCGCTCGCGACCCCCGGGCGCCCGACGGCGGCGGCGCGGCGCGGGCCGGCGCGGGGTCCCGCGGTGCCAGCGCAGCACGGGACCCAGCTCCGGCCCGCAGCACCATCGACGGCCGCGCGGTCGTCCACGGCGAGGCCGGCGAAGGTCCGCCGATCCTGTTCCTCCATGGCTGGGGCCTGAGCGCGCGCTCGTACGCCCGCGCCCTGCCGCTCATCGCCGCGTCCGGCGCGCGCGTGATCGCGCCGGCCCTGCCCGGGTTCGGCCGGTCCGACGACCTCGACGGGGACTACACGTTCCCGAAGCTCGCCGCGTGGATCGACGACCTCCTCGACCACCTCGGGATCACCGAGCCGGCCGCCGTCATCGGCCACTCCTTCGGCGGGGCCGTGGCCACCGCGCTCGCCTGGCACCACCCCGAACGAGTGCGGGCGCTCGTGCTCGTGAACTCGATCGGCGGTTCCGTCTGGCGCTCGGGGCAGCGCGGCGACCGCGACCGGACGCTGGCCGAGCGCCCCCTGTGGGACTGGGGCATCCGCCTGCCCGGCGAGTTCCGCAGGCGCGACCAGCGACGGATCCTGCCCGTGGTGGTGCGGGACCTGGTCGGCAACGCCCTGGCCAACCCGAGGGCGCTCGTGCGGGCAGCGGAGCTGGCCCGCTCGGCCGACCTGCGCGAGGAGCTCGCGGCGCTCGCCGAGCGCGGACTGCCGGTCACCATCCTCTGGGGCGCGGAGGACACGGTCGTCCCCGAGGCACCGTTCCTCGCCCTGTGCGAGGCCGCCGGGTCGACCGGGGACATCATCCCCGACGCGGGGCACGCCTGGCTCCTGGCCGACCCCGAGGGGTTCGGGGAGCTGGTGACGAACTCCCTGTCGGTGCGCCGGACCGTCGCCTCGCGGTCGGGCCCGGCGGCTCGCCGCGTCGGCCCACTCGCCGGCCCACGTCCTGGCCGCTGAGCGCCCGATCGCTCAGGCCTCGTCGGACCCCTCATCGAGCCCCTCGAGCCCGAGCTCGACGATGCGGCGCCGGTGCCCGCCGAGGACGGTCATGGCCAGCCGCCGCACCTTGGCCTCGCTGCCGGAGGCCTCGCCCTCGTGGGCGGAGAACAGCACCTTGAGCGCGTCGGTGCCGGCCGCGGCGGCCTGGAAGCCGGTGAGCGCACGGCCGAGGAGGTCCGCGGCCAGCGCGCGGGCGCGCTCGCGGGCAGCGTCGTCGTCGAGCTGCGCCGCCAGGGTCGCCAGCGCCGCCCGTTCGAAGCCGTGACGACGGGCCAGCGCACCGACGATCACGTCGGCGGCCTGCTCGTCGACGAGCTCGGCGACGGCACGGGCGAAGTCCGCGGCCATCGGCAGGCCGACGGCGAAGAACACGGACGCGGCGAACCAGTCGTCGAGGCTCGCGCGGTCGAAGAACGCGTCGAACACGGCCTTCTGGCGGTCCATCGCGGCGGTGGCGAGCTCGGTGCGCGACGCGAGGTGGTCGCGCAGGCGCACGTAGCCGGCGTGCTCCTCGACGGCGAAGGCCGCGATGAGGTCGGCGGTGCGCGCGTCGGGTGCCACGCCGACCGCGCGGGCCGTCACGCCGAACGATCGCAGCTGCCCGTAGGCGAGCGCGCCGAGGAGCTCCACGGTCGCCAGCGCGACCGCCTCGGCCCCGACCGCCTCGCGCGGCCCGGCGCTCACGACCGCGCCCCCGTGGGCGCCCGCCGCGTCATGCGGACCGGCGCGGGCGCCAGCCGAGGCGCTCCGAGATCTCGCGCGCGGCGCGGAGGGCGCGCAGCGCGCCCGCCTCGGGCTCGGGG